>MAXM01000234.1:1018-1691 GCA_001751015.1 Desulfobacterales bacterium C00003106 | reverse complement strand
AAGATCCTTGATATACTCATAGAATTCAAATACGTAAGCCTTAATGAAGCTGGTCTGACAGGAGAAAAGGCAAGAGAACTGGGCAGCGGGGAGTTGCAGGCCGTTCCCGCGATGAAGGCAAAAATGGAAGAGGCAAGAAATCAGGCCCGGCAATATGGTGATGCACTGGAACAGAAATATAATACCTTGCGTCTTAAGCGATACAGCGTCGTGTCGCTCGGTTTTGAGAGGTTGTGGTGGGAAGCAATTACAGATAATTGTGTAGAGATCGTCAAATAGTCAAATCGTCGAGTGGTCAAGTTTGGAAACAATTGCCTAACCTTCCGATATTATATAGGAAGGTTAGGAGGGTATTGACGGGATTTGACTTTCCGCTCTCAATATGTTTGTATTAAAGATTGTTGCTTTGGATGCTTTCCCGCCATTTTTCTTGATCAGCTATAATATATTTAAATAGTTGGACGCTTCAGAATCAGACCATCCATGCCGCTTGTTCTCAATCGAAGCATCGGGCTGTGTCAGAGATAACCTGGTATTTTTTGGGCGAGCCCTTAGTGTCATGCCATGTTTGGCCGATCTTCAGGCGCAAATGCCTCGAAATAGCTTACTATTTATGACCCATCCCTTAGGAACGTAGAGGAAACAACTTTCCCAAACAGGCGCATAGATTTGG
>MAXM01000234.1:256-925 GCA_001751015.1 Desulfobacterales bacterium C00003106 | reverse complement strand
TTACCTCTTTTTGTGACGCAATACTGCAGATGACAGAACTGTAGAAAGGAAGATCAATGAAAAGACTGCTGTGTTTCCCGGGGTTATTTTTTTTACTTGCTCTGTTTGGTTCGGGAGTTGCGTTCTCCGAAGAGGCGGGCGCCTCGGAACATTACACTATTCATGCCTCGGACATTTTGGAGATCTCTATTTACGGAGAGACTGAATTGACACGAGAACTGATTGTGCGTCCGGACGGGAGGATCTCCTTCCCGTTGATAGGTGATATCAAGGTTGCAGGCTGCTCGACACAGGAAGTCAAGGAAATAATAGACAAAAAGATAAGCGCCTTTATTCCCGAGGCGAGTTCCACTGTTATCGTGAAGGAACTTGGCAGTCTGAGATACTATGTTGTGGGTGAAGTGGCCAAACCCGGCATGTATGATGTGCCTTCGCGGCTGACCGTATTGCAGGCCTTATCTCTGGCCGGAGGTCTAACTTCCTTTGCAGATCATGACAGCATAATCATCATACGGGGGTACGGAGAGGATGCCCGGAAAATCCCATTTGATTACAGCCGCGCAAGAAAGGGAAAGTCCCTGGAAAAAAACATCCTGCTTGAGAGGGGCGATGTAATTCTGGTGCCATAGATCGCTGATGCGGTTAGCCATTAGCGTTTAGCCGTCAGCA
>MAXM01000234.1:0-127 GCA_001751015.1 Desulfobacterales bacterium C00003106 | reverse complement strand
CATTCTTTTGTCGGGCAAGGAAGGAATCCTGGTGACTTTACGAATTGAGGGCTCAGAGCATGCGTAACACTATGTGGAGGTGTTCGTTCCATGCGCTTAGGGCCTTTTGCATGGTTTTTATCTTTTT
>MAXM01000233.1 GCA_001751015.1 Desulfobacterales bacterium C00003106 | reverse complement strand
AATAAAGGTTCTGTCTCTCAAAAGAGACTCGTAAATAAAGACAATTTTTTAGATGAGTTGGGGAAGTTATTTCGTCCCCGTTCCTAACTATTCCGACCGGTGCGGTGCGGACTCGGTGCGGTCTGACCGCACAGGTCGGACTATTTTAAGATAGTTCCTGAACTGTCTCTTGCTGAAGCCCGAGAACCTGTCCAATATCGGCATGAACTCCAGTCCCGGCACAAACGCCCTTGCCACAGGGACATCCAAGTCTTTTCTTGTCAGGTCCACATAGATCGGCTTAAGCCCGTTTGACAGCAGTAATCTCTCCAAAGTATTCAAGTCACGGCTCACATCCCCTGATGAATAATCCGGAAGTTCCTCGTATTTCATGGTTTTCAGGTCTGGCGCAGCAGGTCTTGATTTGCCAAAAAACGGATATGCCAGCTCAGTCAATGCAGATACCGCCGCAGCCTTTCCCGTCAGGCCCGCCGCGCAACCCTTTGCGATCTCACCCTGCTCAGTTTGCACAAAGGCTTTGTAGCACGGTATTCCAAGATCAGGGGTCAAATCGAGAAACTGGACATAACGACCTTTTTCCCTGCATCTCTCCAGGATATGGGCTACTGACGGGTCTTCCGCTTCCAGAAGGAAGCGTCTTTCCTGAGAGTACAAAGCAACTCTTTCAGCGTCTCTTTCGATATATTCCATCAAGGCATGCAGCCTGGCCTCATCTTTCGTATTGCCGGAAGCAATGCCATTCGACGATACTCCGCTGGTTAAAGCCGGTTCATCAAGATTGCAGAATAGAAAGACAAACTGTGCGGGGACATGGATCGCAGAACTCCCTTGTGCGCAGATCTCATGGCCGACTATCCAGTACAATACCTGATCTTCATAGGGGATTTCAAGATTCATGGTATTCGGATCAAGCGCGCAAATGCCCTGCGCCGTCAAGTCAGTGTAATTGGATCTGATCAGTTTGAATTCATTCTTGTATCCGATGGTCGTATCATGGGTGAAACCTGCAAAAGAGGAAAATCTCTCAACCATCTCCATCAGATACGAGGCCCGTGCCTGATCTTCTTCCATGCCTTTTCCGTAGCTTGTCTGATGGGCCGTAAGCCTCCACTTGTTTCTTCCCAGAGCAACCTGGACCTCCGTATTCCATGACCTTTCCAGCGCATACGGGGAAAGCGACCTCACTGTTCTTCGTTCCGTTCCGGTAAGCAGGCCTATCTCTGTGAGTTTTTTTACGATATGCTCCACAGTCTCTGACGCCGTTTTGTCCCTCAGCGGAATTCCCGGCCTGACGGATCCTCTGTTTCGCTCTGAACACAGATCCCTGATATGGACAATGCCTTTTCTGTCTGCATCGATATCGTCAAGATCAAATGGTATGGGAAACTCGATCTCTTTCAGGGAAGGGAGGGGTTCGTGATTATAGACGTTCCTTGCAAACACGTCTGTCCAGAACAGATGCGCAGAGGAATTCCTGTCTAAGGCCCATCTTGTAAAAATCAAAGGAGTATGCCCGGCAAGCTTTCTTGCACCCATTTTTTCAAGCTTTTTGCGCACATCACGAAATTCGCATAATACGCTTGCTTCGTAAGCAACCGCCAGGAATCCAAGGTCTTCTTTATTTTGCTCTATGAGGCCTTCAATCTCGTTTTCTGCATATTCCGCCACAGTAAACAAGAGATAGTTGTGCATGAATTGGTCATTCGGATGGGATTTCAGGTAATCCAGCGCCTGATGCATACTCATTTCCTCTGCGGGCACGCACGAAAAAGAGCCGACACCTGCAGCATTACTGTCAAACTTCATTTCGTAGATCATGAATTTGCAAGAATCTTCCATACTGAATCACCGACCGTCCCTAAGTTTATGTAGCCGTTCACGGCTTGAAAATTTATTGTCTTGCTTTGCGAAAATATAGCAGGATGACAACGCACAAACAAGTCATATTTCGCCTCCAGGCATAGTTGACGGTCTCACAAAAAAAGGAATCGTCAAATCGTTTACCTTGACTATCTGAATCAATTGTGGTTTGAAAAATTGATACTATTTGACGGAATTGGCCTCACGCCCCCCAATTAGAGGGTTGAAATATGACGATAACCTTGAGTCGACTTGGAGAGATCGGCGCAAT
>MAXM01000232.1 GCA_001751015.1 Desulfobacterales bacterium C00003106 | reverse complement strand
ATTGTTTGTATTTATACGTTTTGGTTTTGTGTTGTGTGTGCCTTCGTTGTATATTGGCATACGACAAAGACAACCACAACTTTAATATCTGCAATTAAACATATTCACAATTATACTTATACATTTTGGTTTCATATTACATTCTGTCTTTGTCCGCGAGCAGAACAGAGAACAGCAAAATAATAAATGCTGATACTGCAACACCCGCATACACATTAGTTGATATCATTAATATAGCTTGAATCAATAAATGCATTCCACCAAGTATTAAGAAATATGCTAATACACTCAGTATAAACAGGTTTCTCATAATTCAGGAACACCTTTCCATATTTCATTAATATAATCTTCGGTTGGAACACACCCAACCACAACACCATTAAGTTTTACTATGATATTATACAGCATCATATCACCAAAACGAAGACCTTCAACTAAATAATCATTACCATAGACCACGGCCATATGTTCCTTGCCAGCTAATACCACTACTGCAATTTCGTTAATACCAGATTTATATATTATTGAATTTTTAATCATAATATTCATCTACATTAATAATAGCAATTACTTTTTCGTTTACACATGCCTCTATAACAAAAAGTTCGTGTGTTCCATAATCATTACACAATACCCTATATTCATCACAATACACAGTACATATGCTATCCCCGTCTATTGATACGTTTATGGTAGTACTCATGTTGTCATAAGTACACACATTCGCTTTTTTTATCATTATTCCAACCCCAACAAATCAGCATACTGCTCTATAATCGTCTGCCTTATCAGGTTTTTGTACATTTTCATTGCTTTATCGGTGGTCCCAGCAAACAGAACGGGTGCATTCAAAACATAACACTTAGCTACCTTTGCCATGGTTACCTCTGGTGAAATTGGTTTGTTTGTATTGAATACCTTCTTAGCTATCTTTTTACCATTCTTCAAAAGAACATACTTTATTGTAAATTCTGGTTTATAACTCAAAAACTTAGTTAAATCAGTTTCTGTTATAATTGCCATGTTGTTAAATCTATTGTCCTCATGAAAACGATTGATTTCTCTTTTGAACCTTGCCCAATTATCAGCAGGAACAATCGATGAATATAAATCCCCCTCTGTCTTTCTTTCAACTACCAAGGGCAGATACTTGTGATAACTGTCTGGTTTTCCGGGTCTTCCGTCTTCAATGAACACACAGCAAACATAATCGCCTACCTGTCTATATCCAGATTTGGCTTTTGTTTTCATTGGGAGAACGGGCAGACCTACGGCCTCAAATAGAGGCCATGGTGTTTGTTCGTTATTCGCTACGTAAACAACTTTGTTAAGTTTGTTTTTCTCCCAAAAAGCTACTTTTTTATGCAGCTGCTTTTCTTTTTTTGCTCGGTCTGGTCCTTCTTCCATTGATTTGATTGTGTTGTGGAGGAGTTCAATATCTTGCACATATGTACTTCCTGGTTTTTTATTCGCCATTTTCAATCTCCTTAACGGGACCCACGATAAAAACCAATTCTGGATAAATAAACGCACCTGGTTTTATACCGTCACACAATACCCTCGATGGGGCCGGCAAATAAAACATATCAATAAGATCCATAAAAACAGGATGCTTATCAAGAACAGTTTTAGTATATTCTACTTCGTGTATTGCTACAAAACCGAAATCGTTATTATTGTTCTCAAAAAACGTATCATTCTTAACGATTCCAGATACCCCGTCCTTATCATTCTTGAATCCGTTTATTCCCAATACATCATACTTAAAATACTTATCCAGTGCTGCTGTTATATCCACTTTCATATTTATTCGCTCCCATACTTTTCATTATATACCTTTTCCATTGCATAATACACTGTATTGTTTTTCTCGCCGGTGTGTCTATATACAAAAGCGTTACCGAATGCTTCGAAACATTTAACACGATCATCAAATTCCATGCCCGTATACTCACAACAACCAGAACAATCATCAAAAAACATACACAAACCGCATGTTTCAGAACTAATCATCAAATGAATTAAATCATCATAATCAAAATGGCGTTTGTGATTACAAACGACTGCCCACTTAGTCATAGACGATTTCAATGCATCCGTTTCATTTTTAATTTCGCATGTCAATTCCACAAGTCTCTTCACAACAACAAAATACTCTAATCCGACAATCTCATTATATTCATTTTCAATGTCTGGGTGTATCTTTTCTATCATATTTATTCATCTCCTTGTTAATGATACCCTTTTGTTTTTGGCACCACATTTCTTATACTTATATTTTGGATAAGTATGGAAAAAGAAATCACACCTAACATGACCGTCATCATACTCATATATCCGTTCAACGAATGAGGCATGATCACCCACGCTGGTATAAAAAGTCAAATATTTATAATTATATCTTTTTACGTTCCTTACTAAATCAATAGCGTCTTGTAGATTCATCAACATGTTAACGGTTGTCTCTCCTTGTTTCCGTATACACTTACGCCAATGCGTCTGTTTGTAAGTGTTTTTGCATCATATTGTTTATTTATCATAAACGCAGAATCAAACCGTATCACACCATCACCAAACACAATAATCTTTTCGTGCATAGACACACTCGGACCAACAACCCACGAGAAACTTATAAAACGGTACTGTTGTTTTTCTTTCCGCTGTTTTTCCC
>MAXM01000231.1 GCA_001751015.1 Desulfobacterales bacterium C00003106 | reverse complement strand
CAGCTAATCGCTCAATTTAGATTGATATAAAAACCAGATTTTGTTATTATGCCAGGGAAAATCAGTTCAAACAAGATGTGAATCGCATTTCCCGGCTCTTGTGAAGGATGACCAAACTCGTAGCTCGTTGAAGGATTTTTATTCTGTGATGGTAACATTGAAAGAAAAGATTGCTGAGGCGACATCCTTTTTAAGGCCACATATCAAGAGCGCCCCTGATGTCGGGATCATACTCGGGACAGGTCTCGGTGAACTTTCGGAAAAGATGGAAAGAGAAGCGTCTGTAGACTACAACGAGATACCGCATTTCCCGGTTTCTACGGTCCAGAGCCATCATGGACGCCTCCTGTCCGGCACGTTAAGCGGCAAGGCGCTTGTGGCCATGCAGGGCCGTTTTCATCTCTACGAGGGGTATACAGCACACGAGGTCTCTTTCCCTGTCAGGGTCATGCAGTCTCTCGGAGTACAAACCCTGATCGTCTCAAACGCGGCAGGCGGGATAAACCCTCTTTTTGTGACAGGTGACATCATGCTTATTGCTGACCATATTAATCTGACCGGGACCAATCCCCTGATCGGTCCAAACATAGACGAATGGGGTCCGCGCTTCCCGGACATGTCTTGCGTGTATGATGCGGATCTTTTGGCATTGGCTGTTGAGGCCTCATTGAAAAATCAGGTGCGTCCCCAGAAAGGCGTCTATGCCGGGCTCCGTGGGCCTTGTCTCGAAACGCCGGCAGAGACACGATTTCTGAAACGAATCGGCGCCGATGCCGTGGGGCTTTCCACTGTCTCTGAAGTGATAGCCGCTGTGCATGGCGGTATGCGGGTATTGGGAATCTCTGTTATTACCAACGTCAATCTGCCGGATCATCCTGTTCCAGCATTGATAGACGAGGTTATAGCCGCAGCCGAAAACAAGGCCCCTGTGCTGGAGCTGATAATCACTGACGTCCTCGAACGTCTGTGATACGTGTTGATTTAACGCATGCTATTATCCTGCTATTTCCCTGCGCAGGCTGCCGAGTCTGTTATCTGCTATGGCCGTTCTGATATCCTTCATGAGCTGCATGAAAAAATGGATGTTGTGTATCGTGTTCAACGTGTAAGACAGGATCTCTTTTGACATGTAAAGGTGCCTGAGATAAGACCTGGAGTAGTTCCTGCATGTATAGCAGGAACACCCGGCTTCTACAGGGTCATGATCAGATATGTAACAGGCGTTTTTTATATTCACTGTGCCGCGCCGTGTAAATAGCTGACCGTTTCGGGCGTTCCGGGTCGGAAGAACGCAGTCGAACATATCCGCTCCCATGGCAACCAGATCGATCAGATTCTCCGGCTTCCCTACGCCCATAACATACCTGGGAAGTTCTTTTGGCAGGAGAGGAAGGGTGCAGGATGCGATCTCATTCATCAAATCCTGTGGTTCGCCCACGCTCAGGCCTCCTATTGCATACCCCGGAAAACCTATTTCGATCAGTCTTTCAGCAGACTCGGCGCGCAAGTCCGTGTACATCCCGCCCTGCACTATCCCGAAAAGTCCGGCCCGGTCGGACCGCTGAGCCTGCCTGCATCGCCTGGCCCAGTCCGCAGTGAGTTCAACCGAGGACATGACATACTCCCGCGCAGCAGGATAAGGAACACACTCATCAAAGCACATTATGATATCCGCGCCCAACGCCTCCTGGATCTCTATAGCCTTTTCCGGAGTGAAGAGATGCTTTGATCCGTCGATGTGGGACTGAAACATTACCCCTTCATCAGTAATCTTTCGCAGCATGGCGAGACTGAAGACCTGAAATCCACCGCTGTCGGTCAGTATGGGACGATCCCAGTGCATGAATCCGTGCAGCCCGTCAAACCCTGCAATCACCTCATGTCCCGGACGCAGATAAAGGTGATAGGTGTTTGCCAGAATAATCGATACTCCGAGGTCCTTCAGTTCCTCAGGGGTCACGGATTTCACAGTGGCCCGGGTTCCGACCGGCATGAAAACCGGGGTTTCAATCTCTCCGTGCGGGGTCCGGAGTCTCCCCACACGGGCCGCGTTCTCCTTTGATTCCAAGAGTATTTCAAATGATATTGACATGCTCGTAAGTTCTTTCCCTGTTCCGCTTCTACCATTCTCAAAATCGGTATCCTATATCAAAAAATCCCGCATGTGATCTTGAAGTGCCCAGATCTCCTTGAGTCGTGATAAACGTGTACCCTATGCGGGAGGAAAGCGACTTGTTCCAGTCGACGCCTGCGCTCATCCCGATGGCGTGCCGGTCCACGTCTTCCCGGATCACGTCGCTTCCGAATGCTTCGGAGTGTATAGGGTCTTTTCCTCCTCCGGAGTGACCCGGGCCATTGGAGTTGCCGGGGCCCTTCTCTTTGCCGGAAAGGCCTGAGCTTGCTGCGGTTTGGCTGACGCCGCCGACTGTCCGGAAGGAATCACCTCGGGAGAATTCATAATCTGCTTCAGTAAAAAACGCCTCGGTCCAGTTGATCCCGAAAAATACGCCGACCACATGCTCAGTAAAGGAGTAAGTGTCAACATCCGCCCGGCTGTCCCTGTAGACATAGTATTGGCCGATGTAAATATCCGTGGTGATCTTCTGCTGCATACTCACCCTGCCGCCAAAGGCCAGGGCGGACTGGTCCGAATCTCTTACAGCCATGGCCTCCAAAAAAGGGGAGGCATCTACACGCCAGAACGCGTGAAGAAAATAGGTCACGCCCGGAGAAACGCTTATGATTGCGTAATTCAAATCGCTGTTCCCTGTAAAGGAGGCTCCATCGAGTCTTGCCGCTCCTGACCAGCCAAAACGTGTTTCTCCGCTCGGATACCAGACAAAGGATGCGTAACCGGCGAGATATGTATCACCTTCGCTGTGGTCCACCGAGCGATTAATGTTTGAGTCGTATCCTGCACATGCTCCAGTCTGCCAGCTTGCAACTGCCTTGTTGCCTCCGGCGAAAAACAATATAATGCCAACCAGGATGCATGTCGGCAATCTGTTAATACCCATGTTTTCTCTGCGTTCTCACCGCCTCTCCGGTGAACTTTTAGGGACTAACGGCGCCCATGGCGCATGCCGCCCGCGCTGCGACTCATCCCGCCCTTTCCGTTTTGTGACGAGCCATGTCCATGTCTCCCCCTTGCTCCCCACCCGGATCCTTTCCATAAGGGAAACCCGTCTTCACTGCGGAAGACCACGGGTTGTCCGGACGATAGAACATCTATTTCCTGAGCAATGATGTAGAGTCTGCCGTCCCTTCCAAGCGACTTCGAGCCCCGGACCCGGATCTCGGTGTCATCAGCGATATCCGCCCCGAGGTCATTCCAGTACCATGCCGGAGAGGCAAGGACTGTGTAGGTCTCTTTGGGTGACACAAGCTCGAATCTTACAGGGCCTCGCTTCGGCAGAAAGGGGTCAGAGACTCGCCCTTCAACCGTGCCCACTGTATTCGGATCAAAGCCTCCGGGGTAATGTATACCGCTTTCAGGGAGGACTTGTTCGTTTTCATCAGCCTCAGCCTGTTGCACCGCAAAC
>MAXM01000230.1 GCA_001751015.1 Desulfobacterales bacterium C00003106 | reverse complement strand
ATCTGGAAGAGATCGGCGACCTCAAATCTATAGAGCCTGTCCGCAATTACTCTTTCGAGGATGCGGAACTTGAAAAAAAGGTAAACCACGCCATAGAAATGATACACAAGGCAAATTACACAAAGGAATGTCCTTTTTGCGCCGAGATCATAAAGGCAAGGGCCAAGGTGTGCAAACACTGCAAGCGGGATGTGTGATCGACTCAATCCCTCCAGTCCGGGATCTGATGCAGGATAAAATCGTATGCGTCTTCAAGCTTTTTTACACCGGCTTCCTTGAGCATTTCTTCCGCATCAAACCAGCATATCGATTCCCCCTTGTCGGCATACACGGTAAATATCCTCAGGTTCGGCTCTGTAAGGTGTTCTTCATCAACTATTTCAGCCACGATCTTTTTTGCCTGCTCGTACGGCATAAGCTTTATTTCTTCTTCCATAAATATCTCTCCTGCGTAAATTGAGCGATTAGCTGTTAATCATTAGCGTTTAGCCTTGAAAAATCAAGGTATTACGTTAATACTCTTTCTTTCACTTCCTTCGGCAATATTTGAATGAATGATGCCAAAAATACCAACAGCCACATCAAAACAGCGAAGTGGGAAGAAATATCTTCTCATAAAGGCTCAAGGCATGCCGATCGGTTATGCTCGCAATAAAGTCACATACTCTCCTTTCAAGCGGTGTTTCCGCAGGAATTCCTCTCATTTCTATTTCAAGAAATTTCTGTTTCAGGTAGTCCTTGTTGTCCAGGAAGTGGTAATACAGGTCGGAAAGGACTCTCTTTGCCTTTATGAACTCCCTGTGAACCCTTTCCGACCTGTAGACATTATTATACAAAAAGAGCCTGAGATGGGTTATGGCCTCAAATCCGGGTTCGCTGAATCTCAGCTCCATACGCTCTTCATCCACCACGCTCGAAAAAATAAGGTCTTTGATCATTGTTGTTACACGGGTAGAATGCTCGTATCCCAGGAATTTGCTACAGTTGGAAGGGACATCCGTTCCTCTGATCACGCCGCTCCTGATGGCATCGTCGAGATCGTGGTTGAGGTAGGCCATGATATCCGCTATCCTGACCACCCTCCCCTCCATTGTCATGGCCAATTTGTTCAGATCATCCGGAACAACCTCGCCATGCCCCTTTGAGTGTTTGAGAATCCCGTCCCTGACCTCCCACGTCAGGTTCAGCCCTCTCCCGTTGTTTTCTAATACATCAACCACCCTCAGGCTTTGCTCGTTGTGCCGGAATCCACCGGGATGAATCTCATTCAGGACTGTCTCCCCGCCATGCCCAAAAGGGGTATGACCCAAATCATGGCCCAGGGCTATTGCCTCTGCAAGATCCTCATTCAACCGAAGACTCCGCGCGATGACACGGGCAATCTCGGAGACCTCCACGGTATGAGTCAGGCGCGTGCGGTAATGGTCGCCAAGAGGGGCAAGGAATACCTGTGTCTTGTGCTTCAGGCGCCTGAACGCATTGCAGTATACGATACGATCCCGATCCCTCTGAAACGCAGTCCGTATTATGCATGGGGCCTCCGGCCGTTCCCTTCCCTTTGATCGGGAACTCGGACAGGCATGAGGAGAAAGTATCTCTTCCTCCCGCGTTTGCAATTCATCACAAATCGACATGCGTTGCTCCGCCGGTTGATTGGTCGAATGGGTTCAATAAAAAATGTTATCTTTATCATAAATATGCCTGCTTTCAAAGCGCAAAGTCAGTCCCCTGATTTTCGTCTGAGGTCTCTTTGGAACGGGGACGGAATAACTTCCTCAACTATGCATCACAGCTTCAGGCCACCTTTGCCCGATCTCAAATCCCAAAAGCATCAAAATAGCCTGCTATTCCATCAACTTTTGTGATTTGAGATCGAACAAATTTGACCCAAATCTATGCGCCTGCCTGGGGAAGTTATTCCGTCCCCGTTCCTTTTGCTCTTTACTTTATCGGCAAGGTTTAATATTGGTTACCACATGTCTGATCATCATCTTATACTTGGAAAGACCGTGGATTTCATCACGGGCGCTGTCATTGATGATACGGATGATGAAAGATACCGTCAGAAAATCGCACGGCTTCTCGTTGAAACAAAAGGATATCTTAAGAGCGATATCATTCCTGATGTGAAGTTGCCCTTTTCCATTGACGGAAATAACGCGGAGGTGAGGATCGATTTTGTCGTCAGGGTGGATGAGAAGACCATCATGATAATCCGGTATGCCCCCGGATCTCTCGTAACGCGTGAAAGGCCGTCCGTGGCTGCGGCGCGACTCCTTGAATCGTGTCAGGTCCCCGTCACGGTCGTTACCAACGGCAGGGATGCGCAAATCATGGATACCTGCTCGGGCAACGTAGTTGGTCATGGTCTTGACGCCATACCGTCGAAAAAGGAGGCCTCAGCGATCATTGACAAGAGAGAATTTCAATCCATCCCGGCCAAACAGGCGGAGAAAGAAGCCCGTATTCTATACGTCTTTGACGTAGTCGGAAGTTGCACATGGAATTTGGGCCGGCGAACAGGAAAGGATGTCTGACATTTTCTCATGGACCACGAATATTACATGAAAATGGCCCTTGATGAGGCGAAAAAGGCGCTCAAGGAAGGTGAATTTCCTGTAGGGTGCATCATGGTCTGTGAAGACAGGATCATAGCGACCGGGGTCCGAAAAAACAGCGTCCAGGCCACAAGAAATGAACTCGACCATGCCGAAATCGTCTGCCTGCGCAGATTGAACGAACTCGCAGGATCTTTTGAGAGATCAAAGATCACGATCTACTCCACCATGGAGCCGTGTCTCATGTGTTACTCCGCTTTGATCCTGAACGGAATCAGGAAGATCGTCTATGCGTATGAGGATGCAATGAGTGGAGGAACTGAACTTGATCTGAAACAACTCAAACCGCTCTATGCGGACATGGAAATAACAATCACCCCGCATGTCCTGAGAAACGAAAGCCTTGCGCTTTTCAAGAAATTTTTTTCAAATCCGGCAAATAACTACTGGAAGGAAAGCCTGCTTGCAAGATACACGCTGGAGTGAGAGTTCAGGGGTCAGGGTTACGAACAATTGAGGAACTGTTGAAAAAACATACTGTAACATTCAGAAAAAACGAGCGAAATATATTCTTTCATATACTGACTGAATGCAATCTTCGGTGCCGCCACTGTTACATAAATCCTGTTCAGCATGGAACGGAGACGCTCCCGTCCGCCACCGTGATCCAATGGCTCAAACATCTTTTTGATGAAAAAAAAGAGACAAATATCGTCTTCCTGGGCGGCGAGCCGACCCTTCATCCCCAGCTCGATCTTTGCGTCAAAGGGGCAAAAGATATAGGATACAGATCGATCACCATCGACACCAACGGATATCTTTTCAACGACATACTCAAAAAGGTAACGCCCGACGAGGTTGACTATTTTAACTTCAGTCTTGACGGGGCCACAGAGCAAACAAATGATGCAATCAGGGGAAAAGGATGTTACAGGAACTGTACTCAGGGGATCAAAAAGGCTGCTTCCGCAGATTTCCGCGTCAACCTCATATATACGGTCAGCAAACTGAACATCCATGAACTTGAGAAGATGCCCCCCTTGCTCAAGGACCTCGGGATCGAGCGGTTTTTCATACAGGTGATCGGCATCAGAGGAAGACCGTCAAAAAAAGGAGCAAACCTCCAGTTGACAAAAGACGAGTGGACCGGAATCGTGCCGCAAGTTGCCGCAGAAGCGGTCTCCCTCGGGATAGACGTCACATATCCAAAAGTCTTTCTGGAAAAAGGCGAACCTTTCGAGTGCGCGGGACTGGTGGCGGAAAACTTCTTCATATTTCCCAATGGAAGGGTATATCAATGCCCGTTATGTGAGGACTTCCCAATACATTCGTTTGTGATCTCGGAAGAAAGCCTGACACCATCTTCCGGGATCAGGGAACGGGAACTCTTCCAACTGACCATACCGGAAGGATGCGTCATGAACAGGATATTGCAACCGGCAAATCTGCGGTACAACGCGGACGGAACGCCGGAATACAGGATAGCCTGCTGTCTGCTGAAAGAAAGTAATGATAAAGGAGAATAGGAATCAATGTCTGAAACAAAAAATGAGAAGGACAAATCACGAATAGAACCGATACAGCTTTTCAGTGACAGCAAATTCAATTTCTTGTGTCACAAGGAGCTGAAGTGCTTTACTAAATGCTGTAACGATATCGATATCATGCTGACTCCGTACGATGTCATCCGGATGAAAAACCGGCTTGACCTCTCTGCTTCGCAGTTTCTCGCCATGTACACGGAACCGGAACTGCTAAAAAAATACGGGCTTCCGGTAGCGACCCTCAAAATGCTGGATGACGAAGAAAAAAACTGTCCGTTTGTCCGCCCGGAAGGTTGTCTCATATATGACGACCGTCCTTCATCCTGCAGGTATTATCCTTTGGGACTGGCCAACCTGAGGGAAAAGGAGGCGTCCGACCACGAGGAGTTCTATTTTTTTGTAAAGGAAAAGCATTGTCTCGGATTCGACGAAAAAACAGAATGGACTGTGGCGGAATGGAAGAAAGACCAGGGCATCGACGAGTATGACGATGTGAACCGGAGGTGGATGGAACTCGTGTTGCGCAAACGTTCCTTTGGCAGCAAGGCGCAACTCAGCGAAAAAAGTCGTGAAATGTTTTTTATGGTGAGCTATAATACAGAACAATTGCGGCAATTTGTTTTCGAAAGCAAGCTCTTGTCGCTTTACGAAATCCCCGGGGATCTTGTGGAAAAGGCGAAAGAGACAGAGGCCGGTCTGTTGCAGCTCGGGTGTGAATGGCTCAAATCGATCTTCTTTGGTGAAGGGACGATTACCGCAAAAAAAGGGGCTGGAGATGAGTGATTTCCAACCAAAAGCAAGGGCCACCCTTATCGGAAGTCTCCCGACAAAGGATCACGATGAGGCGCTCAGGATCGTGATGAAGCATACGCCGGATATACCCGTGTGGGTACAGCTCCCTGTTTATCCCGGGGAAGGACTGTTGACGCAATTTGTATCCGGCCTGCCCGGACTTTGCGTCTCGGATGACCGTATGATCCTTGATTCTTCGCTGCCGGCCTTTGAAGAACAGCTCCTGGAGTTCTACGAGGAGTACCTTGCAGTCACAGAAGGCATAACACCTCTTGAGACCTCCCGGTTTGTCCTTACAAGCAAATCCGCTCCGGGGTTTTTTCTTCTAAGAGACGCGCTTACCGCTGCCCCGCCCCCATTTGCAATCAAGGGACAGATAACAGGGCCTGTCACACTCGCCATAGGTATTTGCGACCAGAACAAGCAGGCGGTCTTTTATGACGAGCGGCTCCTTGACGCGGTAACAAAGACCATTGCCCTCAAGGCCAGATGGCAGGCGGCGCAACTGAAACAGTTCAACAGTCCGGTCATTATCTTTTTCGATGAACCGGGCCTTGCCGGATTCGGATCTTCCGCCCTTACCGGTGTGTCTAAGGAGGCTGTCAGGAAAGTCCTTAGTGAAGTAATCGACCAGGTTCATCAGGAAGGCGGATTGGCCGGTGTGCACGTCTGCGCGAACACGGACTGGTCATTGATCCTGGACTCGCCGGCAGACATCCTGAGCTTTGATGCCTATGGGTATTTTGACCGTCTGATACTCTATGCAAAAGAACTTGCGGCCTTTCTCAAAGAGAAAAAGACCCTGGCCTGGGGAATCGTGCCAACGGCAAACAAAGAAGACATAGAAAGAGAGACAGCAGAAGCCCTGGTGCAAAAGTGGAAGGAACAGGCAGGCCAGGTCGAGGCCCTCGGCATAGACGCAACACAGCTCCTTGCGCAATCCATCATCACACCGAGCTGCGGCACAGGCGCCATCGACCTTGAACACGCGTTAAAGGTGTTGGAATTGAACCGGGACGTCTCTGCCTCACTGCAAGGCTTACGCTAAAAGCAGATCCACCTGCACCACATTTTCATAGTTGTCAAGACAAACATGATTGTAGTTGGTGACAACAACCTCTTCAAATCTGGTCGGGATATATACCTCGAAAGGCCATAACTTGCGATTTTTCTCCGGCCATGAACATCAATAGCTGTGTTGCTCAGGCTTGAAATAGCTTGCTATTCCGCACCTTCGCGCCTTGTTCTTGATGCTCATTGCTCACCGAAAAAAACGCAATTTATAACCTTCCGAGGTATAGACC
>MAXM01000229.1 GCA_001751015.1 Desulfobacterales bacterium C00003106 | reverse complement strand
GTCTTTTTTGTATTTAGGGCTCGGTAAAAAATAACTTGGCATTTTTGCATCCCGACTTCACCATATCTTTAACCGATCTTCAATCGCAAAAGTCCTCGAAATAGCTCGCTATTCCTGCGGTTTTGCTCAATCAGATCGATTAAATCTACGGCAAATTCGGGCGCAAATTCTACCAAGTTATTTTTGACCGAGCCCTTAGCGCTTATGAGGGGGATGAAAGGAGCAACTGTTCGAATATAGATGACGGTTTTACCTCCTCCTCTCTCTTCAACGGAGAGGAGGGGTAAACCATCATGGCGGGCTACTTACTCTTTTGTTCAGCCTGCATCATTTCCATCTGTTTTTCGGTAAGCGGCTCGGCGTATAGCGACCACTGTACCAGATCCGGTTTGGAGATGTTCTCATAGGGCACCCACTTGCTGTCCTGCTTGTCCGCAAATTCCCATTGGAGTGTCTCTTTGCCCAATGGAATAACCCCGTTCCAGAACTCTATTTTATCGTCGACAAACTTCGCTACCGGTATCTTTTTCCCTTCTGCAAGAAGCGCCATGGCATCGTTAGCGTGGCACTCTTCACACGCGCGTCCTTTTTTCATGACATCATGCGTAAAATAAGGGGCGTATGTGACAAAGGACTTGCCTTCGTGGACAAGGGCCATGGCTGTAGCAGAGGTCACCTTTCCCCGTAAGTTCACCAGCATCAGCCAGTCGTCGGTGGGAACGAAGTTTCCTTTCTTGGTTTTTGTCTTCAGGAAGTTGCTGAAATGGCAGTTATAACAGGCCATAGTTCGCCTGACATGGCAGGCGGAACAGTCGAGCTTTCCCTTGTGCATCCCATGTGATCGCGTATTCGCGTTAAACACGGTGCCGGAAGAGCCCTCCTGCTCGTGACAGTTTTCACACCGGGCGCTTACCGCGCCAGGCTCTCTCATGCTCGTGTATTTTGTCCCATTACCGTGGACATCATCCTTGTGACACTCCGCACATGACATGCCCGCAGCGATATGGACGTCTGTATGTCCTGCCTTTTTTGCAAAGTCAACTGAAAGTTGCTCCCGCTGATGGCAGGCATAACAGGTCTCGCTTTTTCCGGCCATCTCCAGGGAAAAAGCCTTTTTCCCATCTTCCTGTACGGATGCGTGACATTGATCACAACTTTTCACGTGGCAGTTCTTGCAGCCAAGTTCAGCATACGGAATCTTTGTAATCTCCATAAAACCGCCTTGTTCTTCATACCAGTATCTCATCCCTTCGCCGGTGGCATGAAGGCTTTCTTCAAAAAATGAAGACTCTGGCGCCTGGTCCGCGGCCCGGGCCGCACTTGACGCGCAGATCACAACAAATAGACATAGAATCAAAAAAACACCTTCTCTCCTCATAGACTCCTCCTTTTACGACACAAAGTATATCGCGCCTTTTGTAAGACCATCAAAAAGGCGCGTCCAACAAAAAAAGGCATCTCGTCCGGCTGGAACAAGATGCCCTCAAATCATTCCCGGTAACCTGAAACCATAGAACAACAGCAACTTATAACTTGCTGACATTCTTGGCTTCAGGTCCCCGATCACTCTCTTCCACGTCAAAAGTCACCTGGTCACCTTCAGAGAGACTCTTGAACCCGCTCGCATCGATGGATGAATAGTGGACAAATACGTCCTGGCCGTCATCTTTGCTGATAAAACCGTATCCCTTCTTGTCATTGAACCATTTTACGACGCCTTGTTCCAAACCATGACCTCACTTCCCGCAAATCACCTCTTGTCCGCCAGTTTGCTCAAACACTATTTTTCAAACGCTGTCAAGAGAAAAAAGTGTTTCTAAGAACGCCTTGCCAGCTCTTCCGCTGCTTCAGTTGCAAAATAGGTCAGGATCATGTCCGCCCCTGCCCTTTTTATGGAAAGAAGCATCTCCATCATTGTGCGCGTGCCGTCAAGCCATCCCATTTTTTCAGCGGCCTTCACCATAGCGTATTCCCCGCTGACGTTGTAGGCGGCAACCGGCAAGTCAATCTCTTCAGCTACGCGGGAAATAATATCCAAATACGGAAGAGCCGGTTTCACCATAATGATATCAGCGCCCTCTTCAACGTCCATAGTGACCTCCCGTATCGCTTCGCGGCTGTTTGCCGGGTCCATCTGATAGGTCCGACGATCCCCAAACTTGGGGGCCGATTCGGCGGCATGGCGAAACGGGCCATAGAAGGCGGAACAGTACTTGGCAGCATAAGACATGATCGGCGTATGGATGAATCCGTTTTCATCCAGGGTCTCACGCAGTTCTCCTACCCTCCCGTCCATCATGTCTGAAGGCGCTACCATGTCAGCGCCTGCCTCGGCATGAGAAAGAGCTGTTTTTGCCAGGATTTCAAGAGTGGAGTCATTGTCTATCACACCGTCCGGCAATACTATGCCGCAGTGACCGTGGTCTGTGTACTGACACAGACAAACATCAGTAATTACAAGCAGGTTCGGGACTTTGTTCTTCAACTCTCTTACGGCCTTTTGAATAATCCCGTTTCTTGCATGTGCCTGCGTCCCGACAGGATCTTTCTTGTCCGGGATTCCAAAGAGCATGACCGCGGGTATCCCGAGCCCGACTGCGCGTTTTGCTTCCTTTATAAGGTTGTCAATCGACATCTGGGAATGACCGGGCATGGACGAGATCGAATTCCTGACATTCTTGCCATTGATCGCAAAAAGCGGGAGTATAAGATCATCAACAGAAAGTGTTGTCTCCCGGATCATTCGCCTGAATTGTTCGTTCTGTCTCATTCGTCTTGGTCTGTAATCAGGAAAAAACATGCTTTGGATATCTCCCCTCTAAAAGTTCGCTCAAAAATAAATTTGAGCGAGCCATAGGAACCTATTCCGGTTGATCAGAATCCATTTCCATATCATCAGCAGACGCTGCCTTCATCATGCCGTCCAGATACTCCTCGGGGGACAGCAGGCTTTCCGGTGTCAGGATGAACTCCTGCGTTCCGGTCTCTTCCTGAATAATCCTGAGTCCGTATTCAAGATCTTCTTTCAGGGCCTTGTAGAACTCCCCGAATGTTTTCGTAGATTCCGTAATCATAGCGGCGATGACGTCACAGGCCCTGTCATCGAACGTAATTTGAATACTGTTTGACTTCGCAAAATAGACCTCGAGCTGCCTGATTTGGGCAAATATGATCTTGATCTTTTCTATTGCGGTCATCACGTCCACTTCATGGCACGCATAATACAATGCGATCAGATCCAGTCGCGATTCGCTCAAGGAAAGGCCGCACCTTTCGCTCAAGTCCGTCTTGTTTTCGGCAAGATAGGCATTGACGGCGCCCTTTTCTTCCTTTTCGATCCTCTCAAATATCTCATCCCATTTTCCATCAGACAGTCCGGCAAGAAGCGCATCCAGTTCCCTTTGGGGATACCTTGCCACATCTTCCGTTACTGCGAGTTTCCTGGTCTCGGTTGAAGGGAGTCTCTTTTCAAAATTCAGCAGGGTCCTTTCCATTGCGCTGACAAGACCGCGCGCCCCGGTCTGTTCCAGGAACGCCTTTTTGGCCAACAGACTGAGTGCGCTGTCTTCAAACTTGATTTGAATCCCGTATGCCATGAAGTCTCTTTTCTTGCTCAGTATTATAGGATTATTAGGGTTCTTCAGGATGGTATAAAGATCTTCTTCAGAAAGCCTTTCCAATACGCTGACGACCGGAATGCGGCCTATAAACTCTGACTCAAAACCGAATTGGATCAAGTCCTGGGATTTCGTGTATTTCAGGAAGCTGGTTTTGTCGTCGTTTCTTGTAACTGACCCACCGAATCCGATTTCCCTATCCCTCACACGTTTCATTATGATCTCTGCAAGATCATTGAACGCACCGCTCATAATGAACAGGATGTTCTTTGTATTTACCGTGCGCTTCTCTCTCTTGCCGGTCTTGCGGTAGTGTTCTATCTCCTGCAACATGGAGATCGGGTCATGAGGTGTCTTGAGATCGACCTCGGTCTCCTCCATCGGTTTCAAAAGAGCGCGTTGCACGCCTGAGCGTGAGACATCCGGCCCCATGAGATGTTGATTTCCTGCAATCTTGTCGATTTCATCTATATATACAATCCCGCATTCGGCCAGCTCAATATCATCGTTGGCCTCCCTCACCAGATCTCGTATAATGTCTTCTACATCTCCTCCTACATACCCGGTTTCACTGAATTTTGTCGCGTCACACTTTATGAATGGCACACCGATTCTGTTCGCAATCAGCTTGATGATGTAGGTCTTGCCCACACCTGTGGGGCCGATCAGCAAAATATTATTCTTGATGCCTCCGACAATGCTCTCTTCAGCCTCAGGATGCTCCTGCGCATACCTGATCCGGTTGAAATGCGTACATATCTTTGTGGAAAGAACTCCTTTGGCATCCGCCTGACAAACGATGTACTGATCGAGAAAGGCCTCCAGCTCTTCCGGTTTGACAGAAAAGTTGATCCCGGCCCGGCCTTTCTTCCTCTTCTTGTCCGAGCCGTCTTGATCAAGCGGCTCTTTCTCGGGGAAGCCCTCAGGAGAAACAATCTTGATCCGATCGCCGTACTTTTCGGTCAGATATGAGCTTAACTCTTTTTCCAATTCCTTGTGACTCGGAAGCCGTTCGTTCTTTTCACTCATCTATCAACTCCATTTTCCGCCCTTTTGAGCAACTCTTCGACACCCCAACATTATATGATCATCTTTTCAGGACAAATTCAACCTATTTTCTTTAACTCATGGATAGAGGTGGGAAACCCGTATAATTTGTAACCGGTCAGATGTTTAATCTGTCTACCTGAATAATTATTATGAAACGGGGACGAAATAACTTTCCCAAGTAGGCGCATAGATTTGGGTCAAGTTTGTTCGATCTCAAATCACAAAAGCTGATGAAATAGCAAGCTATTTTGATACTTTTGTGATTTGAGATCGGGCAAAGGT
>MAXM01000228.1 GCA_001751015.1 Desulfobacterales bacterium C00003106 | reverse complement strand
GCATAATCAAGGCCGAAGATTTCACTCTACAGGATTGTTCTTGCGAGTCAATAAAGGAATTGTTGATATGCCGACTTCTGCTGCAGAAAAGCTGCGACGACTATATGCCTGTTTTGCCGCAGAAGACCGCGTTGCCATTCTGATAAACGCAGACCCGGATGCAATTTCAAGCGCTATGGCGCTGAAAAGGCTATTGTGGCGGCGTGTTGCAAAAGCGGTTATTGTCCACATCAATGAGATCAAGCGTCCGGACAATCTTGCCATGATCCGTCTTGTCAAGGTAGAACTAAGCCATATAGAGAGGATCGACATGCAACCCTTCTCCGCTTTTGCATTACTCGATTCCCAGCCTGATCACAATCCCCTGTTTGAGCAATTCGCCTATAGAGTCGTAATTGACCACCACCCGCAAACTCAGGATCTCCCTCCGTTTGCCGACATACGGCCGGATTACGGCGCAACCGCAAGCATCATGACCGAATACCTGCGTGCCGCAAAAATTGAACCATCCGAACGACTTGCCACAGCCCTCTTTTGCGGCATAAAGACCGATACGCACAATTTTGAACAAAATGCACTGATCGAAGATGTGCGGGCCTTTCAGTATCTCTTTCCGCGCAGCAATATCCATCTTGCCCACAAGATAGAGCAGTCTGAGATCACATTTGATTTTCTGCCGACATACCGTCTTGCCATAGAAAGGATGACACAGCGCAAAGGGCGTATATACGTCCATCTCGGCCCTGTGACTTCTCCGGATATCTGTGTGCTGATCGCCGATTTCTTCATGAAGGTCCACGACGTAACATGGAGTATTGTATCCGCGATCTACGGAAAAGACCTTATCGTGATATTGAGAAACGACGGCATCCGCAAGAATGCGGGGAAGGTGGCAGAGAGAGCGTTCGGGAAGAGAGGTTCGGCCGGAGGGCATGAAAGCGCGGCCCGGGCGGAAATACCGGTCAACAACCTCGAAGGAATAATTGATACCAAAGACGAAAAAAAACTATCCCGATGGATTATCCAAACCATCGAAAAGTAGAAAAAAGGATAGCAAGTGCGTAACCAGCCGGCCGGCCTCTATATACACATCCCGTTTTGTTTCAGCAGATGTCCCTACTGCGGTTTCTATTCTCAAACCGATCTCGACCTGATCCCTTCCTTTGTTTCGGCGCTAAAACAGGAGATGTCTATGATAGCCCCGTTTCCGCCTGCCTTTGATACGCTCTATCTCGGAGGGGGCACACCCTCGCTACTTGAACCTGATGTAATTGCGGAAATAATCGAGGCATCGTATCGTTATTTTCCTCTCTCGGCCAAAGCGGAAATAACCATTGAGGCAAATCCCGGGACCGTCACGCCTGTCTACCTGAAAGAAATAATTGCTGTGGGGATAAACAGGATCAGCATCGGGATTCAATCCTTTGAAGACACGACACTCCGGTTTCTCGGCAGGATGCATTCGGCCGCGGAAGCCATTGCGTCGATCAGGGATGCGAGGGAGGCAGGGTTTGAAAACATAGGGATAGATTTAATGTACGGGCTTCCCGGCCAGTCAGCAAAAGACTGGATAACCGAGCTCAAGACAGCGGTATCCCGGCGCCCGGAACATATAGCCTGCTATATGCTCACGTTTGAACCTCGAACCCTCTTTGACGAATGGAAAAACAAGGGAAAGATAAAAGCGGCAGAGGATGAGACCGTGAGTTTGCTTTTTGAAACCACGATCGATTTTCTGGAAAAAAGCGGATATAACTACTATGAAATATCGAATTTCGCCAAGACCGGGCATTACGAATCCCGGCACAACAGAAAATACTGGTCTCACGCTCCATACATAGGTCTCGGACCGTCTGCTCACTCATTTATGGAACCTGTCAGATCCTGGAATCATTCCTCCCTGAAAAAGTACTTAAAAGACGTCAGAAAAGGGAGAAGACCGGTTGCCGGCAATGAGACCCTGACAGACAATGCCCTTATCCTTGAAGCCACCTATCTCGGGCTAAGGACTGCGAAGGGTATTTCCATCAATGATATCAACCAGCGGTTTGGCATGGACTTTGGCGCAAGATTCGCCCCTATTCTGAAGGCTCTAAGCAAAGAAGGAGTCATATCGCTGACGCCGGAGCGATGCGTATTGACCCGAAAAGGAAGGCTTTTTTGCGATGGAATAGCGGCGCGGCTATCCGGGTGAGGCGGTTAGGAACGGGGACGGAACAACTTTCCCAAGTAGGCGCATAGATT
>MAXM01000227.1 GCA_001751015.1 Desulfobacterales bacterium C00003106 | reverse complement strand
AATCGGGATAGTGAGGGTCCCTGTGCCGGCGCCTATTTCAAGGACAGTGTCCTCCGGCCTCACACCAGACCGCCTGACAATAAGATCCGAGGTATTGGGATCAACCAGGAAATGCTGTCCCAGCCGCTTATTGGCGTTGATCCCCCATGCTTTCAACAAAGACCGTGGGGACGTCATGCAGCGCCTTCCTGCAGCCTGCGTTTTTGTTTGCGATTCTTCTTGAGTATCATCATTTTCAGGGTTACAACATAAGTCAAGATTGCAGGCAGTATGCCAAGTATTACCCCCCCCAGCAGCATTACAAGGGCTATGTCGTGCCCGGCCCGCCAAAGATCGAGAAAACTCCCCTGTTTTATCGTGCTGTATGTGTTTGTAGTCCCCATCACAGAAACCCCTATTTTATAACTCCAGTAGTAGAAAAAAGGGATGGTAAAGGGATTGCTGCACCACACACCCAGGACTGCCGCCACCTTGCTTACTTTCAACAAAAATGCAAGAACAAGGGCTATTCCGGTATGAAACGGGATCGTCGGGGTAATTCCCACAAAGACACCTATCGCCATTCCTGTCGCAACATAGTGGGGATCGCCGTTCAGTCGTTTTATGCGCAGTACCGAGTAGCGTATCGTTCGGTTAATATTCATAAGCAGTAACTTGATAGTATAGGAAAATCCATTTTTGCCCAACGTTCTTTTAACGGCTTGATATTTTTGTTGTTGATTTATTCGTGACGTCATTTGTCTTTGTCAGAGTGCTCTTGGAGTAGGCATCCATGTCGATGGCCCCTGTTTCACCATTGGCCAGATGATGATGACCCGCAGCGGCAATCATTGCCGCGTTGTCAGTACAGAGTTCCGGCCGTGGAATATAGAGAGCAACTCCAAGCCGACCGGCTTCGGCGGCCATACGTTTTCTAAGAGAGCTGTTTGCCGCCACGCCTCCTGCCACAACAAGCCTGTCGGTCTTTTTTTCCTCCACAGCTTTGACTGTCTTCCGGACAAGGACATCTATAACCGACTCTTGAAAACCTGCCGCAATATCGGGGATCTCTCTTTCAAAAACTGTGGCATGCCTTTGTAAATAACGGGCCACAGCCGTTTTTACCCCACTGAAGCTGAAATCAAAACCGTGTTTTGTCATGTACGCCCGGGGGAAACTGATCCTGGCCGGATCCCCCTTCCGTGAAAGGCTGTCAATTACCCTTCCTCCCGGATAGCCCAAACCAAGCATCTTTGACACCTTATCAAACGCCTCGCCGGCTGCGTCATCTCTTGTTTGCCCCATCAGTTCAAAACGAGCAGGGCCCGTAACATAATAGAGTATAGTATGACCACCGGAGACCAAAAGAGCAACAAAAGGAAAAGCAGGAAAATCCCTTTCCAGAAAGATCGCAGCAACATGTCCTTCCAGGTGATCGACCCCGACCCAGGGAAGAGACAGGCCGTAGGCGAATGCCCTGGCAAAATTAAGCCCGACCAGCAACGCGCCTATCAGGCCAGGCCCTGAAGTTACCGCGACTCCTTCCAGCCTTGCCGGATCAATTCCGGCCTCCTCAATAGCCTCGCAAACCACCGGCAGTATCCATTCTATGTGTTTTCTCGAAGCCAACTCCGGCACCACACCTCCGTACTGATGATGCAGACTGATTTGTGAAGCAACCACATTGGAGAGGATCTCTCTGCCATCCCTCACAACAGCAGCCGATGTGTCGTCACAAGAGGTATCAATTCCCAATACTAACATAGTGTCCCTGATTTCGCGCCCGTTTCAACTACTTGACCCATTGACGATGTCCTAATTGAGGTAATATAATCCCATGACATTGTCAAACAGTTTTGATCCGACTTTGAATATGGTGTGGCACGACACACCGTGGGCTATCAGATAATACGTTGGAACGGGGACGAAATAACTTCCACAACTATGCATCACAGCTTCAGGCCACCTTTGCCCGATCTCAAGTCCCAAAAGCATCAAAATAGCTTGCTATTCCTTCAACTTTTGTGATTTGAGATCGAACAAATTTGGCCCAAATCTATGCGCCTACTTGGGGAAGTTATTCCGTCCCCGTTCCTTCATCAACAGTACAAAAGCATGAAGGCCAAATTTCCAATTTCAATGTTCCGTGAACGCTTACAAAAAAAACTTGACAACCTTATTGGTACCTATTAAAAATCAAAGCTTATTCAAATTTTTATTGGATTCATCGAAAATCACGCTGCCTGTAATCTATGATCCCTTCAAGAAAAGCTTTGTAATCTCATTAAGATGAAAAAAATCCTTTTTTACGATACGACCTTAAGGGATGGTAACCAGGGAGAAAACATTAATTTCTCCGTGGAAGACAAGCTTCGTGTTGCCCGGAAACTCGATGTATCAGGTTTTCACTACATTGAAGGGGGCTGGCCTGGATCAAATCCCAAAGATATTCACTTCTTTGAACTGGCAAAAAAGACGGAATTTGCAAAGGCATGTCTTACCGCCTTTGGAAGCACGCGACGGCCAAAGACACACCCGAAAAAAGACGACAATCTCCAGGCTTTGCTTGATGCCGAGACAAAGGCGGTGACTGTTTTTGGCAAGACATGGGATCTTCACGTAAAAAAGGTCATGTCGAACACGTTGAAAGAGAATCTTGCCATGATCTCCGATACGGTGGACTATCTTCGTTCCAATGGCAGAGAAGTCATTTATGACGCGGAACACTTCTTTGACGGCTACAAGAACAATCCTGAATATGCCGCAAAAACTATAGAATCCGCGGTTTCGGCAGGGGCGGACTGGATAGTCTTCTGTGATACAAATGGAGGCGTGCTCCCTTCTGAGCTGCAGCAGATAATGAAAGAGATCATGCCGCAGATCCCGGCAAAGGTGGGGATACACGCGCATAATGACAGCGGTCTTGGTGTCGCAAATACACTCTTTGCGGTTGAAGCCGGAGCGGTCATGGTTCAGGGGACAATCAACGGATACGGAGAACGCTGCGGCAATGCCGATCTCACGGCAATCATACCGAATCTCCACCTCAAGATGGGTGTTTCGTGCATCTCTGATGAAAATCTCTCTCGGCTTACAGATGTGTCCCGTTATGTGAGCGAGATCGCCAATGTGCCCCCTTTTAATGGTCGGCCTTTTGTAGGCAAAAGCGCTTTTGCCCACAAGGGCGGAATTCATGTAAGCGCTGTAATGAAGACATCCAAGGCATACGAACATATTGAGCCGGAAAAGGTCGGCAATGCGCGGCGCGTCCTGGCATCGGATCAAGCCGGAAGAAGTAACATAAATTACAAGGCAAAGGAGTTTGGGGTCAAGCTTAAGGAAGATGGTTCCGACAGCAAGAAGATCGTCAAGGAGATAAAACGGTTAGAGCACGAAGGATATCAATTTGACGCGGCAGAGGGCTCGTTTGAGCTTTTGATGAAAAGGATTTCCGGTCAGTTTGATCCCCCATTTCATCTCGAATCGTTTCGCGTGACCACGGAAAAAAACAGAGACCTTCCGAGCAAGGCCTATGCGACAATAAAGATTTCCGTAGGTTCCAGGGAAGAAATTACGGCCGCAGAAGGCAACGGACCTGTAAATGCGCTCGACAATGCACTTCGAAAGGCTCTTAATAAGTTTTTTAAGGCAGGACTTGAAAAGATGCACCTCGTCGATTTCAAGGTAAGGGTGATTGAGGGGCAAGACGCTACTGCCGCCAAGGTGCGCGTGTTCATAGAATCCAGGGATGAAAAGACGATCTGGAGCACCATCGGAGTTTCGGAAGATGTCATTTCAGCAAGCTGGGAGGCTCTTGCAGACAGTTTCAACTACAGGCTTTGCTGCAAGGTCACAGGTGAAAAAGAGAAAGCGCATTTTAAAAAACTAGGAGTAACACAGAATGAGAAGTGACATGGCCAAGACCGGGATAGAACGGGCGCCGCACAGGTCGCTCTTTAAGGCAATGGGTTATACCGATGAAGAGCTGCGTCGTCCTCTGATAGGGATTGCCAATTCAGCCAATGAGATTGTCCCCGGCCATGTTCATCTTGATAAGGTTGTTGATGCGGTCAAGGCCGGCGTCTATATGGCCGGCGGCACCCCTATCGCATTCGGAACAATCGGGGTGTGCGACGGAATAGCAATGAATCACACGGGCATGAAATATTCCCTGGGAAGCAGGGAATTGATCGCCGATTCCGTAGAGGTCATGGCCGTTGCGCATTCGTTTGACGCAATGGTGATGGTGCCGAACTGCGACAAGATCGTTCCCGGAATGCTCATGGCGGCGGCCCGCCTCGACATTCCCGCAATAGTGATAAGCGGCGGTCCAATGCTGGCCGGCCGGCTCGGAGAAAAGACGATAGATCTGGTCAGCGTCTTTGAGGCAGTGGGAGGCGTCAAATCAGGAAAGATGACCGAAGAAGAGCTTGCGGAAATAGAAGAGAATGCCTGTCCTACCTGCGGATCGTGTGCGGGCATGTTTACTGCAAACTCGATGAATTGCCTGACAGAGGCAATCGGAATGGGGCTTCCCGGAAACGGCACTATTCCCGCTGTAATGGCGTCTCGCATACGACTCGCCAAGAAAGCGGGAGCAAAGATCATGCATCTTCTTAAAAAAGGGATTACTCCCCGGAAGATCCTGACTGAAAAGGCCTTTATCAATGCACTTACCGTTGACATGGCGCTCGGGTGTTCCACGAATACGGTCCTGCATATTACAGCCCTTGCAAACGAGGCTGGCGTTGATATTGATCTCAACAGAATCAATGAGGTCAGCAAGAGGACCCCGCATCTTTGTTCTCTCAGTCCTGGTGGGAACCACCACTTAGAGGACTTGGACAGCGCAGGCGGTGTCTGCGCTGTTATGAAAGAACTTTCACAAAAGGGGCTCATAGATGCCGAAGTCATGACAGTCACAGGAAAGAGAGTCGGAGAGAACATAGAATCATATTCCGTTAAAGACAGGTCAGTCATCCGCTCCGTAGACGACCCTTATCACAGGGAAGGAGGACTGGCCATCCTGTTTGGAAACCTGGCGCCTTCGGGGTCTGTTGTCAAGCAGTCGGCGGTTGCCCCTGAAATGCTTTCCCACGAGGGGCCTGCACGTGTTTTTGACAGTGAAGAAACCGCCGTGGCATCCATCATGGAAGGCGCGATCAATAAAGGGGACGTAATAGTTATCCGGTACGAAGGACCAAGGGGCGGACCTGGAATGCGGGAGATGTTGACGCCTACTTCGGCGATAGCCGGAATGGGGCTCGATGCCGATGTCGCGCTTATTACCGACGGTCGTTTCTCCGGCGGGACCAGGGGCGCGTCAATCGGACATATATCACCGGAGGCAATGGAAGCGGGACCGATCGCGATTATCCGTGAGGGTGACTTGATTTCCTTTAATATTCCGGAAAAAAAGATAGATCTCAAGCTTTCTGAAGATGAGATCAAAAAGAGGCTTTCCGAGTGGAAGGCCCCGGAGCCGAATATAGCTACGGGATATATGGCTCGATACGCAAAAATGGTTACGTCTGCAGCAACCGGTGCTGTGTTTTCAAAATAAAAGAGGTGGTTTTAGAAATTTTTATTTTTGGAGGTGGTTCCAATCAAACTCACAGGCGCACAGATCATAATGGAAATACTGAAAGAGGAAGGCGTGGACACCGTCTTCGGATTTCCTGGCGGGGCCATCATTGATATCAATGATGAATTGGATAAAACCGATATACACTATATTCTCGTGAGGCATGAGCAGGCCGCAGTTCACGCTGCAGACGGCTATGCCAGGGCCTCCGGGAAGGTGGGGGTCTGTCTGGTAACATCAGGCCCGGGCGCGACCAATACCGTTACAGGTATTGCATCCGCGTATATGGATTCGATCCCTGTAGTGGTCTTTACGGGTCAGGTCCCCAGGGTTCTGATAGGAAACGACGCGTTTCAGGAAGTGGACATCGTGGGGATTACAAGGCCCTGCACCAAACACAACTATCTTGTCAAGGAACCGGAACGGTTGGCGGACATCGTGCGGGAGGCGTTCTACATCGCCCGGTCCGGTCGACCCGGGCCTGTGCTGATCGATCTTCCCAAGGATGTGGTTCAGACCAAAATGAACTTCAAGATGCCGCCTGCTCCCCGCATGAAATCATACGCTCCGCATACAGAGCCGCACAAGCAGCAGCTTGAAAGGGCGATAAAACTCATCCTAAAGGCCAAAAAGCCGGTCATTTTTGCCGGAGGCGGAGTGATCCTTTCCGGGGCGTACAAAGAGCTTTTCGAGTTTGCGGACAAACTGAATATGCCGGTAACCGGGTCACTCATGGGGCTTGGCGGTTTCCCGGGAACAAACCCGTTATGGCTGGGCATGATCGGCATGCACGGGACCTATCGCGCCAATATGTCAACAGGAAACTGCGATCTCCTTATAGGGATCGGGGTTCGCTTTGATGACCGCGTGACAGGGAGGATAGACGATTTCGCCAAGAATGCCAAGATCGTGCATATTGATATTGATCCTACGTCCATTCAGAAGAATGTTCCGGTTACCGTGCCCATAGTGGGTGACTGTAAGGTTTCCCTGAAAAAGCTGAACAGTCTTCTCGAACAAGAAGATCTGACCGAGGTCTTAAAGACCCGGCCCAACTGGTTGAAGCAAATAGAAGAATGGAAAAGCACGACACCATTGGCTTATGACCAGTCGAACGCTATAAAGCCTCAGTTTGTCGTTGAAAAGATCTATGAGCTGACCAAAGGAAAGGCGATCATTACCACTGAGGTGGGCCAGAATCAGATGTGGGCCGCCCAGTACTATCACTTCGACAAACCGAATCGTTTCATCACATCCGGTGGTCTGGGCGTGATGGGATTCGGTTTCCCGGCCGCCATAGGCGCGCAGCTTGCCCGTCCCAAGGATCTTGTGATAGATATTGCCGGAGACGGCAGTATCCAGATGAACATTCAGGAGTTGATTGTGGCGGTTTCAAACAAGCTGCCCGTGAAAATCGCTATCTTAAATAACGGGTATCTCGGAATGGTCCGTCAGTGGCAGGAATTGTTTTACGATAAGAGGTACGCGGCTACGAACATTGAACAGGCGCCTGATTTTGTCAAACTGGCAGAGGCTTACGGCGCTGTTGGTCTAAGGGCGACACGTGCTGACGAAGTGGAAGATGTCATAAAAAAGGCCATTGACACCCCGAAAACCGTGATCATGGACTTCGTGGTTGAAAGGGAAGAGAGCGTCTATCCTATGGTTCCGGCAGGTGCGCCGATTACAGAAATGCTCTTGGTCTGATAAGGGTTCGCTAAGGTTGCGCAAGAGCTGTTCTATTTCTTTAAAAGGGGGCGACTGATAAGGATGACTGATGAACGTAAGCACACTATTTCTCTTCTGGTAGATAACGAATCCGGCGTTCTTTCCCGTGTGGCAGGCCTTTTCAGCGGTAGAGGATTTAACATAGAGAGCCTCTGCGTGGCTGAGACCCTGGACCCGGGGATTTCCAGAATGACGCTGGTGACGAGGGGAAACGAGCGGATAGTTGAGCAGATAAACAAGCAGTTGAACAAACTCATATCCGTAAAAAAGGTGATTGATCTCACGGATGTCGCATTTGTTGAGCGGGAAATGGCACTTGTCAAGGTAAAGGCCAAAAAAGAAGAACGGGCCGAGATACTGAGAATTGTAGATATCTTCAGATGCAAGGTAGTAGATGTGAGCGCGGGCTGCTATACACTTGAAGTAACAGGAACCGCTGGGAAGATAGCCGCAATCTTGAGCCTGCTGAGCCAGATGGGAATAAAGGAAATCGCAAGGACAGGGGCAATCGCCCTGGCGCGTGAGGCACAGAAATAAGAAAGTAATAGATCAATAAGCTCAGGCATTCCGCCTGCTTCCTTTTTTTGCAAAGGGGAAGCAGGCGGTTTTTCCATTGTAGCCTATTGAGATGTTACATAAAAAAAGCTTAAGGGAGTATTTTTATGGCAAAGATTGATTTTGGCGGAGTTGTGGAAGATGTTGTTTTGTCGGAAGAGTTTCCTCTGAAAAAGGCCCGGGAAGTGCTGGCGAAAGAGACTGTTGCTGTTCTTGGATATGGCGTTCAGGGTCCTGCACAGTCCCTGAACATGAAAGATAACGGCATAAAGGTTATTATAGGCCAGAGGAAGGAAGAGAAAGTATTCTGGGACAAAGCGATAAAGGACGGTTTCGTACCCGGGGAAACCCTCTTTTCAGTGGAAGAGGCGGCTGAAAGAGGAACGATTATTCAGATGCTGATTTCCGATGCAGGACAGATGGCTGTGTGGCCGAAGATCAAGGGGTACATGAAAGAAGGAGATGCCCTTTATTTTTCCCACGGCTTTTCTATCGTGTATAAAGATCAGACAAAGGTAATACCTCCGGACAATATAGACGTTATTATGGTTGCGCCTAAGGGGTCCGGGGCCTCGGTAAGAACAAACTTTCTGGACGGCAGCGGGATAAATTCGAGCTATGCCGTTTTTCAGGATTATACCGGAAGGGCTACAGAGAGGACCCTTGCCGTTGGAATCGCTATCGGATCCGGGTATCTCTTTCCAACAACCTTTGAACAAGAGGTTCACAGCGATCTGACCGGCGAGCGGGGTGTATTGATGGGATGCCTTGCCGGCGTGATGGAAGCCCAGTACAATGTGCTTCGCAAACACGGCCACAGTCCGAGTGAAGCGTTCAATGAGACGGTTGAGGAGCTTACTCAGAGCCTGATACGCCTGGTGGGTCAAAATGGTATGGACTGGATGTATGCCAATTGCAGCACGACTGCACAGCGGGGAGCGCTTGATTGGAAGCCAAGGTTCAGGGACGCGGTAGCCCCTCTTTTTGACAACCTCTACGAGAGAGTGGTTTCCGGCGAGGAGACAAAGATCGTGCTGGAAGCAAACAGCGCACCTGACTACATGGAACGACTTGGCAAGGAGTTGAAAGTGATCAGAGATTCTGAAATGTGGAGAGCCGGGGCCGCTGTTCGGTCACTCAGGCCCGAAAACAGGAAGAAATAGAAGTTTATATAGACCTTCACCTAAATAATTGCACGGCGTTATCGGTCAAAATCCTCGACAATGTACCCCTATGTACGCCTTACTCGGATTTTTCCCTCTAGCCTTGTGCAATTAATTATCTGAAGGTCTATAGGTCATGGCTCAGAGCAGGAGAATTCCTGCTTTGAGTCCGGACAATTCGTGGTTTCAGGTGCAAGACCGTTCAAATTTTCGGTGAACCCCGAACCCCGAACTTATTTATTCCCACGACCCTTAAGCCGGAAGAGCCGGACAAATTTCGGGTCGAGGTCTTCTGCCTGAACCGAACGATACTCGCCTTCGAGTTCTTCAAAAAGCTCTTCAAAAGTATTAGCAAGACCGTTCAGGATGTCCTCTTCCGGTTCGGTGTAATTTGCTATCCAGTCGAGAAAGGACGTCTTTGTTTCCTGCCTGATCCGAGACATTCCCCCTTTGTTCACCCACAGGTTTTGAAACCACGGTTTGATTTCTTCTGTTGTAACAGGCTCCGGCGTTATTGGCATGCCTGATTCGCGACGCGCCCAGAGCGTCAGCAGAAGGCTTTTCCATGTCAGGTCATTGTCAGCAACCGTCCATGTCGGAACCCTGGTTGCAAATATTGCCGCAAACAGGCGGTCGAGGTTCCTGATCTGCTCAAGGCCCCTGTCCCAGTGCGCAATATCGTCCGGCGATTCAAATTCCCTGTATTCTTTTTCTGCAAGACCTGTATAGAAAAGAGGGCGTTTTTTCCCCAGACCGGTGAGAAGTCCTTCCCATCTCTGACCCCAGAAAGAGATCTCAAGTCCGGCATCTTTGAACCATGCGCCTTTCAGCCACTTTTCTGCGTGCCATTTGCGTTCAAGGGCCTGGCCGTATCCGAGCCTGAAAATGAGGTTAAGGGGATATCTGTCAAGGATATCCGTCCTGGTTGCCGGGTCACCCTGGCCAAGGAGATCGAGACCGATGGAGAGGTATCCGCCTGCCTTTTGAATTGCCTGCTTCAGGACTTCACGGTCGTTGACAACCTGGAGATCCGCCGACAGAATCTGATTACACAGGCCGGCCAGCTCGCATTGAAGCCTTTCAATGGTCTCGGGGCTGTCGATCTTCCTCATGTATGATACAAAAAGAGAGTCTCCCGCAATCGACGGCAGGAAATAGGTCATATTTGTCAGGGGTTGCGAGGTCTTGTCTTTCTTTCTTGTGATCTTGTACCTGTTTTCCGTAACTGTCTGAAGATTGAGATACTGATAGACACCTATCGCTTCTTCAAAGGGGAGAAAACCCTTTTCGGCAAGACGCACGCTTTTGAAATGGTATCCTTCTTCTTCAAGCGCATCAGCCAATACACCCCGGATGTTCAACAACAGGGCGTGATAGAAGTCAAGATTGTGCCTGGCAAGCCGATCGAGAAAATCCCTGACAAAGGCTTCATGTCCTTGATTGAGGACGCGCACAAAGAAAACGCCGTCGAGTGTAAAAAAATCGTCGTTGAAATCAGAAAGGGACTGGTCTTCTTCCCTGATCTTGACCTCGATATTCTTGAACAGATAGAGATAGGTAATTTCAGGCTGCTCACGGAACCCCCAATTCAGAAAGCGCTTGGTGTCTGCTGAAAGCAGGAGACTGAACCATGAATGAACCGAGTCTATGTTCAGACGGTCGCGTCCCCAGACCTGGAGGTCAACCATGTATCGCCACTGTTTGTTCGATGCCACAGAGAGAACAGGCAGGGCGTCCCGGGGGCCTATGCTTTGAACCAGCCAGAAGAGGTCTTCTTCGGAAAAGGATTGGACCAGGGTCGCGGGTGAAGATGAATCAAGAATTATCTCAAGGGCGTCTTCGGCCGTGGCGGACAGAATCCGCTTTTTCAGATCGTCACCTGATAATGTGTAAAGCGGGTTGTCAATTTCCATGTCGGTTTTCCATGGCCTTTTGGTAGACCTGAAGGTATTGTTGAGCCGATCGTTTCCACGAAAAATCGGCGTTCATTCCGTTTCTGATAATTTTTTGCCATGTCTTCCTGTTCTTGTAATGTCGCAAGGCGTCTTTTATCCGCGCAAGGAAGGACGCGGCCCTGTAGTCCGAAAACTTGAATCCGTTACCCTTGCCGGTGTCAGGTGCGAAATCCCGCACAGTGTCCGACAGACCGCCTGTATCACGCACCACAGGCACGGTTCCATATTTCAAGGCATACATTTGAGTCAGACCGCACGGCTCGTATCGAGAAGGTATCAGCAGAATATCCGCCCCTGCCATGATCTTGTGGGCGAGCCGGTTATTGTAGCCAATGATAATTCCCGCGCCGCCGCCAGGGTCTCTCCTTATGGTCCCGAACATCTGATTGTATCTGGGTTCACCTTCGCCCAACAGAACGAACCCTGTTTCCATCTGCATCAGATCGTTAATAATCTGACCTAACAGGGCGCACCCCTTCTGATCGGTCAACCGGCCGACCATGGCAAGGATCGGTTTTGTCGCAAAAGAAGGATCCATGTTCAATGTCTCGATCAGGTCCTTCTTGCAGACCGCTTTTCCCGAAAGGTCGGATTCATCATATCTCTTTGCGATTAATGAATCAACAGCCGGGTTCCAGACAGAATAGTCGACCCCGTTTACGATTCCGTACAGATTGTCGGTGCGGCTACGCAGGACATCGTCAAGGCCAAAGCCGAATTCAGGGGTCTGAACCTCCTTGCTGTATTGTTTACTTACGGTGGTGACTGCATCGGCAAAGAGAATTCCGCCTTTCAGAAAATTTATATTTCCCCAAAACTCGATCCCCCGGGGGTTGAAGAGTTCATCCGGCAATCCGGTCACAAAATACTCATCAGCCGGATAGACACCCTGATATGCGAGGTTATGTATGGTAAGGACGGAAGCCGTTTTCCGAAACAACGTGCTCTTGCCGTAAAGGCTCTTGAGATAGACAGGGACCAATGCCGTGTGCCAGTCGTTGCAGTGAATGATGTCCGGAACAAATCCGGACGCAAGGCATAGTTCAAGGGCGCCCCTGCAAAGATAAACAAACCGTTCCACATTGTCAAAATAGTCGCCGTTGACGGTTCCATAAAGGTTGTTGCGGTCGAAAAATTCCTCTTTGTTGAAAAGATAGACAGGGACTTTTCTGTTCAGATACGTTTGATAAACGTCATCGGTCAGGCGCAGCCGTCCTACCTGAACATGGATTCGGCTGGCAAACAGCTCGCAAGGAATACCTGTTTCCTTTGTGTGACGGTAAAAGGGAGTTCCTATCCGTACATCACAACCAAGGTCATGAAGGGCGCAGGGCAAAGCCCCTGCCACGTCCGCCAACCCCCCTGTCTTGGCAAGAGGTTCCACTTCAGATGCCAGAAAAAGTATTTTCAAGGAATAGACCTCATGTTTTGCCTTTCTCGATGTAATTATTCAGGTCGAAGTATTTCAACCATCTCGCAACGATCGAACAGAGATGAATCCTCTAAACTAATACTACAATCTCGTCAGCCAACTCAAATTCCACCTTCAGTCTATCCACCTGAATATTTACAATATATAAACGGCTTTGACAAAATGTCAAAGACAAAATGGACAAGGTGCTTTTTCCGCTTGATTATATTCATTCTATCGTGATAATAAGATCCAAATGAGTTCAATAGATTCTAACAATCAGGAGGTTTGTATGAAAAAACAGATGAAGGCTCTTTTTTTGATCGGGGTTCTGCTTGTTGTAGGATTGACTCTTATCTTCGGGTGCTCTGCCAAGTTGACAAAAGAGGAGAATGCGCTGCTTGAGGATTCACTCAAGGCGGCAAGCGAGGCAAAGGTCTCCGTAGAAAAAGCGGATCAGGCTGCAGACAAAGCCGAAGCAGCGGCAATGGACGCGGAAGCTGCTGCCCGCCGGTCGGAATCTGCTGCAGATGCGTCAGATCAAGCTGCCCAGAAGGCCGAAATCATGAATGAAAAGTGCCAGAGAATCTTCGATGAGGCCATGAAGTAATAAGAAACGACTTGGGTAACCCGTTCACGGTTGCCGGTTATACAGTTCACGAGAGGTTAATATATTTTGTGATATTGAGATTCAATATCCAAAATGCTTCAGTCGTTGAATGTCTTCCCGCACCCTTACTCTCCGCCGTCAAGGGGGGAGAGGGGTGTTATGTGGAAGTCTGATCCTGCTTCCTGTCAGATTCGTATTGATCGAGAAAATCGATAACGGTGATGTCTGCCACAACCCTCCTGTTCTTATCCAGTATTGGTATCTCCTTGATATTATAGCTGATCATTCGCTGCAACACATCTTCCACGTTGTCGGACAAGAGGGCGAACTGAGGCTCTCTCTGCATGAAGTCTCTCGCTGTTTCCGAGACGGCCACACTTATAAGGTTTCGACAATCCACATGCGAATCATGGTACGGGAAAAAGACGTGCCTGATTAGATTCCCCAGGGAAATGATCCCCTTGAGTCTTTTCTCCGTGTCCACGACATAAAGGAGGCGGGAGTGGCATGATCCAACAAAGGCATCAATGAGTTCATTGATGCCGGCTTCCTGGTGTACCAGGGGGATCTTGCGCTCCTTTGTTTGCCTGACAAAATCGGCAATCGTCGCGCCTCTTTCCTTCTTTGTCTCTCCCATGATGGCTCCTTTTGTTGAAACGTATCTATTTGGGTTGCCTATGCGGAATGGTGAAGCCTGGTTCATCCTGGTATTTCGTTTGCCTTTTTCAGAGCAAACCTCGTAAGGATCGGGCCTATGATCTCGAAAAAGATAGAGGTCGTCGTGATCGTGGCAAGTACCATGGCCCCGATTGCCGCGGCGTGTGGCAGATCATAGTCAGTCGCAAGCTGAGCAAAATCATTCTTGACAATAAGCGACAGGCCGATTGCCACCCCTGCCTGGGAGAGAATGCCTAATCCGAGGTATTTCCTGATTTTGTCCTCAACGCGGCCAAATGATGCCCCAAGACGCGCGCCTGCTATCTTGCCGGCCGAACGCCCCAATATGTAAACCAGACCGACAGTCCCGAGGGCCGGGATATCAAATATTTTGAGGTGTGCGCCCGCGAGACAGAAAAAGAGTATGAATACCAGAGGCATAAACTGGAGAAGCGGTCCCCTCACGCGCTGCACAAGGGCACCGCGCCTGGTATTGACCAGCACGAACCCTATCATCATATTGGTGAGAATCAGCGAGAGGTGGCAACATATCGACAGGCCTGTGGCAAGGAGAACAACCCCGAAAAGAATGATCAGGACATCGCGCGAATCCTTTAGCCTGGAGACCAGGCGGCAGAAGATGTATCCAATGATTCCGCCCAACAGAAGACTTGCGCTGATTTCCGCTATCGGCGCCCACAGGCCGGGCAGGATACTTGAACCTGTGCCTGAAGCCTCTCCGATAAGAAGGCTCCTTGAGATTGCGGCTGCAAACCCGAAGATTATTACGGCCAGGCCGTCGTCAAATCCGACTACCGCGTAAAGGGCCTTTGTGAGGCTCCCTTTTGCCCTGCATTCCTGGATAACCGCGACAGTGCCTGCCGGCGCGCTGGCAGGTGCCATTGCGCCGAAAATAATCGCAAGGGCCAGGTCGGAAGTCAAAAGATAGAGAGCGCCGGCAACCACAAGAAAGGCCATAAAGGATTCCGCAAAGATAATGAAAACAATACTCCATCCAACGCGCTTCAGAGATG
>MAXM01000226.1 GCA_001751015.1 Desulfobacterales bacterium C00003106 | reverse complement strand
AATAGCTTACTATTCCATCAACTTTTGTGATTTGAGATCGAACAAATTTGACCCAAATCTATGCGCCTACTTGGGAAAGTTATTTCGTCCCCGTTCCTAACCGTACAGGTCGAAAAAGTGTAAACTACAAAATGGAGGATGTCGAAGTCAGAATACAGAAGTCAGGAGTCGGGAGTCAGGAGAGGGAGAACCAGGACCGGCTGACCTGGTTCCAATCTTTCATTTCCCCGGACAACGAGGCTGTCACCCGCTTTGAGAGATCCTTTCACTGCCATACGGGTCCCATAAGTCCCTGTTGTCTTAATATTCACCTGGCGGACAATGCCGTCATTTACTACAAAGACAAGCCTTTTCCCGTCCGCTGTGACTATGGCATCCTTGGGAACCAGGATCATTTTCCGTTCTTTTCCAAGATTGAACGCAGCAATGGCTTCCATACCGCTTTTCAGAGTAAAATCGGGGTTGGGGATATCTATCCTGACCGGAAAGGTGCGGCTATCAGGATTTCCTTCTGGAAGGATTGCCGAAATGGTTGCGCTGAATGGTTCTCTGCGAAAGGCCCCAATTACAACCCGGACGGTGTCACCCTCGCCGATATATCTTATGTACCGCTCCGGCATATCAATAAGGACCCTGATGAGGGAAGGGTCTACCATAGTCACTACCTTGCCCCCTTCGCTTATCCACTCTCCAACCTCCGTATGTTTCCTGGCAAGGAACCCGGAAAAAGGAGCTGTGACCGTTTTCTTGCGTATTTGCTCTTTCAGTTCCTCGATTTGTGTATCACAACGCGCAACTTGCTCTTTGAGGGCTTGAAAATCGTAGAGCACCTCGTCGTATCTCTTGGAGGCTATGCTGTTTGTGTTCTTGAGTTTCTCGCTGCGGGCCAGCTCCGTTTCAGCAAAACGGAAGCGGGCTTCCGCCTCCTTTTTGGCGGCTATGGCCCCCCTGAGCCTGATGTTCAGGTCGGTCGATCTAAGCCGGACCAATACAGCCCCCTTTTTAACAAAATCTCCCTCCTCGACCGGCAAGGAGGTCACGAGTCCTTTCACCTCCGCAGCGATTATGCTTCTGATCTTCGCTTCTGTAGATCCCACAAAGGATAGCTGTTCCGAGACCATTTCCTCCACCACAGACGCAACCCTTACAGGAGATGGAGGAGGACCTTGAGTCCTTTCACCCGGGGTCCCGGCAAAGGAGAGGATGGCGCGTCCAAACAGGACAACAAGTATGATAAGAAGAGGGCCTGGCCCCATCAGTCGAAATCTTTGTTTCATAATCATCAGAGACTATTTCATCCCCGTTCATTTGTGATTGATCCTGATTTTCTCGGGCACAAAAATATGGAGCGGTGTTTGATCCTGCGACATATAAAAGAAGATGTCATGTCCTTTTGTGACCATGATATTCTTTTCTATCTCGACGAGAGGATTGATAATAATCCTTTCAACCGATTTCCACTCGCCGTTGCTTTCGGACATGAGCATGGTAACGACGCCCCTTTCGTCGGTCCTGAATCGAATCTTGAATGCCTGCAATACCCTTATTACATAGCCATTTCTCGCATTCACAATATCAGCCGCCCTTTTTTCGGCGGCGCGCATCCGGGCAGGGGAAAGTTCCGCGGCGACTGCCTGTGAAAATAGAACACACAACGCAATAATTATCAATACCGTCTTTGTATAAATGCTCATATCAGACCTCTCTAACACGACCCCGCCATATCATCATCAAGATAGACAGAGAAAAGAAAAAGACCATGATGCCGTTTATGATAAAAGGCAGACCGTATCCACCGATGCTGTTCAGATAACCGGATAGATAGGCAAACAGGAATATGACGGAAGAACGCGCGCAAAAAAGGATCCCTGAATTTCCACCAAGCCTTTTTGCCGGAAAAAGGACCGATGTCAGGACATCCATCTCCAGGATAGCCAGCATGTCGCCGAACGTGTGAATCAGTCTTATCGCCAACAGGCTCGTCAATGTGGTAGCATACGGGGTCAATGCCTGGAAGATACTCGAAACAAGGAGTCCCAAGGCAAAAAACAGAAACGGTTTCGGCTGCCTGTCAAGAGCCTTTCCGGCAAATGGAACAAAAAACGCCATCCAGAGCCCCAGAGCAAAAAAGACAATGCCTATCTCCTTGTTGTTCAGGCCTACAATATCTTTCATAAGGAGGCTGAAGCTGGTCTGTTCCACTCCGAAATGGGACGCGAGCATAAAGACAGAGGCAATCAAGAGGAGCGCTTTCGGGTTCTTAATATCCTTTTTGTAGTCCTTGAAGCTGAAGACCACCGGCTTATAGTCCCGGAGAAAAAGCGTCAACAATAACAGGATAACAGATATCAGGAATGCCCCTTTGAACATCTCGACCGGGCCGGAGACCGCATACAGCCATCCGCCTGCGAGAGGCCCCGCTCCGAATCCGAGATAGCATCCCACGTGCAAAACAGCCACTTTCCTGCCGCGATCGGTTTTGCCTATCAGCTTCAGATAGAGAGAGATCAGTATGATGCTGACAGCCGCTGCACCCAGGCCGCCCAGAAATACGACGAGACAGATTCCGTAGAAACTCGTTACCGCAGTCAGCAGAAAAAAATAGGCGCTGTAACAGACAGCCCCGGCGATGAGTAGTTTTTTGGGAGAAAAGTAGTCCGAAAAAAGGCCCATGGGAAGCATTAGAATGAGACTCGAAAGAGAGTTCAGTCCTATGACAAACCCTATCTGCGTATCGCTGAACCCGTACGTGCGGAAAAGGAGGGGGAGGTAGGCGATTACCATCCAGAACGAAAAAAAATAGAGGAAGTTTGAGAAAATGAAAAGCAGGGACTGGCTTTTCTTCATTTTTTCTTGCTACCCGCCAACGCATCCGTGATCTTTTGCGACAGGACTGCGATGTCAAAAGGTTTTTGCATAAAGGTGGTTATCCCGCGCGCCATGATCTCTTTGGCGTCCTTGTCTATACTGTACCCGCTTGAAAGGATGCATTTTATCTCAGGGTTTATCCCTTTCAGAAGATCATAGGTCTTCCCGCCACCCATCTTGGGCATTATCATATCGAGTATGACCAGGTCAATTTCGCCGCTTTTTCTGCGATAACTATCTACCGCTTCTTTCCCGCTTTTTGCTTTGATAACCGTGTACCCGAGAGTCGCAAGCAATTCCGAAGCAACATCCAAAATAATCTCTTCATCATCAATCAACAGGATCGTCTCTGTTCCCCTCATAATTTTTTTCTTCCCTTCCTTGTCCTTTTCCAGCGCCTTTTCCGACGTGGGAAAGTAGATATGAAAAGAACTCCCCTTGCCCGGTTCGCTCTCTACCTCTATTACGCCATTATGGTTTTTCACAATTCCATAGACCGAAGCAAGTCCAAGGCCGGTCCCCCGGCCCATTTCCTTTGTTGTGAAAAAAGGCTCAAAAATCCGTGCTTGCGTCTTCTGATCCATGCCGACGCCTTTGTCAGACACGGATATTCTGGCGTATCTTCCCGGCTCAAATTCATGGATTTTTGCTTCGGACTGCTCGATGACTACGGGATTCGTTTCAACGGAGAGGTCCCCGCCTCCGGGCATGGCCTGCCATGCGTTAACATACAGATTCAACAAGACCTGCTCAATCTGAGTCCGATCTCCCTCAATAGTCAGGGTATCCTCACTCATCCTGGCATGTACAGTGATTTCCTTTTTGGTCTCTCCGAACATCTCAGCGCTTTCCGCCACCAGCTCGTTGATATCTATCGAGCCGATCACATATTTTCCGCCTCGGGCAAATCCGAGCAACTGGCGGGTTAATTCAGATGCCTGTCCAACTTGGGCCTCTATCTTTTTCAGCTTTGGAAAATGCGGATTAACCGGGTCCATCTGCATGAGCATCAAAGACGCATAACCCTGAATTCCCATCAGTACGTTATTAAAATCGTGGGCTATTCCTCCTGCCAATGTGCCCACGGCCTCCATTTTTTGGGCCTCCTGAAATTGGCTCTCCAGCCTCTTCCTCTCGGTTATGTCCTTCAGGGAATTGGTGTATCCTAATATATTACCTTGCTCATCAAGTATCGGTGACGAAGAACATATAAAAAAACCTCCAAGGTTCGTATCTTCGATCTCCTGTGTATGAGGGAGATTATCACGCACAGTCTTTGCGATCGGGCACCTTTCCACAGGATGGGATTTGGGATCCATTATTTCACGGCATTGTCTTCCTATGATCTGCTGCCTGGACATGCAAAGCCTCTCAATAGTAGCCTTGTTAACCCTGACAATCCGGCGTTCTTTGTCCAAAAGAAATACCATATCCGTTATTGCGTCAAAGGTTCGCTCCCAATCCTTCTTTGCCTTAATAAGCATCATCTCCATTTTCTTGCGGTCAGTAATATCCTCAGCAAGCCCCTGCGTCCCGATATACCGCTTCAGCGGATTCTGAATGTCGTGATCCTTAACGTCGTATAATCCTCTTGCCGTAATCAATACCGGCACATTTCGCACATTGTATATCCTGCCATCCTTTGTTTCTTTCGGCAATAGACGCAGTTCTATTCCCCTTGTTTTACGGGTTCTTATTCTCTTCTCACCAGTGACAAGTTTCGCTTTTTGAGCATCATCGGGGTGCACAATCGAAAGGAAGCTCTGCCCCAAAAGCTCCTCACAAGTATATCCGAGTTCCTTTACAGCAAAATTCACAAAGAGAAATCGCCCCTCAGCATCGAGATGATATATTATATCCGGAACAGTATTGACTATATCCCTGTATTGTTTCTCAGACGCACGAAGCCTTTTTTCCAAATCTTTTCTCTCGGTTATGTTTTCAATAAGAACTATGCCCGCCACGGCCTTCCGGGTGATCGGATCAACAAGACTCGTCAGTTTCAGGTCAAGTGTCCTATTTTTATGGATAACGGTCTTTTTTTCGTATTCAGGGTCCTTTTTTGAAAACAACCCGGTCAAGAGGTCTCCAACCTGCTTCCTGTCTTCATCTGCAAAACACTCCGAAAAAAAATGACCCATGAGATCTGCTCTGTTTTTGTGCAGTAAATACGCGGCCATGTCATTTACCTTGATGATCTTGAAGTCAATATCAAGAAGAACAAGCCCTTCGCTCAGTTTCTCGAAAACAGCGTCCTGATATTCCCTGAGAGCCAGCAATTCCTTGACTATCCGCCCCTCAGGCAGACTCGGCACGGTCTCTGCCTGCAATCGAGTCGTGATTCTTCCCGACTCCTTAATCTCCCTGAAGACTTTTAATATTCTGTTATGCATCGATTCCGGGGGCAGCTTGGGGATGATGGCGTCTGCCGGGAGACTACAGGCAGCCTGATCTTTTTCGAGAATCGTGCCTGTGACAACAACAATAATCACGTCATCCATGTCAGGCATCTGCCGCACAATCCGAATAAGCTCTTCCCCTCCGATTTTGGGCATAACAAGGTCCGTGAGGATTATGTCAGGGGTCCTTGATCGAATTGCATCCAATGCTTCTTTTCCATCCCGCGCACATCTGACCAAAAAACCTTCTTTTGCAAGGATATGTTGTATGACCGCAGCAGTGACATGATCATCATCCACAAGCAAGACATCTTTTTTCGTCTTCATAATGAATTCACACCTCCTGTCAAACAGGTAACAGATCTCTAATTTTTTAGGCAAAGAGGGCTGAAGAAAAGGTTCAGTTCCTTAAACTTATTAACAAAACAATTTTTCCCGGGATTTGAAACGCTCAATTTAGGCACAACTTATTATAACTCCGATGCCGGGTCTGATCAGGATGTGCGCCCGGACAGTTCCCCGGAACGATTTGCAGCGGCGTGAAGCGCCTCAACTACAGCCTCTTTCACGCCATGCGCCTCCAATACCTTGAATGCGGCCTCGGTTGTCCCTCCGGGGGAGGTCACCTTCCTCCGGAGAAGATCTGCTGGTTCGCCTGTTTCCTCCATCAATTTCACAGATCCCTTTATGGTTTCAAGGGTCAGTTGCAGGGAATCGGCTTCGGTAAGACCCAGAGACAGGCCGGCGGCCACCAGGGATTCTACGAGATAGAAGAGATAGGCAGGCCCGGAAC
>MAXM01000225.1:7039-10552 GCA_001751015.1 Desulfobacterales bacterium C00003106 | reverse complement strand
ATTGCGCCGGATTTTGGTTTGGATTCAAGGCGCATCAAGGAGCGCATATCGGGTCAATCCCTTCCGCCTGCCCACAGTGCATCACGCAACCCTGACATTCGCTCGATGCGCCGGGAAAGGGCTGTGCGCAAAACGCTTTCAACCCCCCATATCTCAACGCTCTTTCTTGCGCGTGTAATCCCGGTATATATGAGCTCCCGCGTCAGAACCGGTGAGTCCCTGTCAGGCAAAAGAAGAAGCAGGCTTTCAAACTCCGACCCCTGGCTCTTGTGAACAGTCATGGCATACACGGTTTCGTGTTCAGGCAGCCTCAGCGGATGGAATTTCCTCAGATGCCCATCCTGCGCGGTAAAAAATGCGCGCAGTTCGTACCCGGTTGCGGAATCCGGCAGGATCAGCCCGATATCGCCATTGAACAGACGAAGATCATAGTCATTTCTCGCAATCATTACGGGACGACCCGCATACCATCTCTTGTCAGGCACTATTAATTTTTCCTGCCTTAGGACCTGTTCAACAAGCGAGTTTAGTGCGACCGCTCCGAAAGGCCCTTTTCTGAGAGCACACAAGATCCGGAATCTGTCAAACAACTCAAAGGCCTCCGGGATATCGGTCGCGCTCAGGTAATTCCTGAATGCCCCTGTGACAGTATCCCTGATGCTTCGGCACAAGAAGTCCGCCCGGGGGAGGTCCTTCCAGCTTATGTCTTGATATCGGTTGTCCGCAAGCAGCGTCACCGCACGATCACTATCCCCTTTGTTTACAGCACGGCTGACTGCGCCAATTCCGCTGTCACTGCCGAAACGATAACTCTTTTGAAGCTGAACAAGACAGTCATGTATGCCCGTCTCGTCTTCGCGTTTCAAATGTTGATCCATCTCATATCCGGCAACCTTCTTGAGATCCCTGCAAAAACCCACGGACAGCCCATGCATATTTCCTGTATCACATATATCGCCAAGCACCGCGCCCGCCTCCACCGAAGCAAGCTGGTCCTTGTCTCCGAACAGTATGATACAGGCATTGACCGGAAGAGCCTGAACAAGCTTCGACATCAGAGCAAGGTCCACCATCGAGGCTTCATCTACAACAACGACGTCAACGAGCAGCGGGTTTTTGTAATCATGCCTGAAATATGGCGAGCCGTGAACGGTTCCAAGGAGCCTGTGAATAGTCGAGGCCTCTTCTGGTATTGCCTTTTTGATTGCTTCTGTACAGTCTATATGCTCCTTTGCGTGTTTTATCGCCTCCTGCAGCCTGGCTGCCGCCTTGCCTGTAGGAGCAACAAGCACGATTCGAAGCCTTTTTGAGCCGGCCTGTTCCAGAAGCAATGCCAGAATTCCGGCAACTGTCGTAGTCTTGCCTGTTCCCGGACCTCCGGAAATAACAGAAAAATTCCTCGTCAATGCGGTGAATGCAGCGACTTTTTGCCAATCAATCTTTTCTGTCCGGCATGGAAAAAGCCGCGTCAATCCCTCTTTAAGCAGATCAAGGTCAACGCATTTGCTCCCGCAAGTCACGCGACATCTGATCAGATTCGCCAGTTTTTCCTGATAGTCCCAGTAACGGTAGAGATAGAGCCTTGCGCTGTCATCAAGAATCAGGGGCCTGTATTCTCCGCACGTTCCAACGACCGGACTGCTCCTGAGCTTTTTGGTCCAGACGCTTAAGCCCGGAGAGACTACACGATCCCCATCCTGATCCTTTGGCAGGAGTTCCATTCCTTCGACGCAGGCAAGGTCAAGGCAGACATGGCCACAGCCAGTGTAACTGCTTACAAGTGCGGCGGCAAGGGTCAGCTCCGCATCATCCCGCCCGGCAAGCCCTGTTAGAAATCTGACAAAATGGATGTCAAGTTGACAGAGTGCTCCTCTCTCATAAAGCCGGTCTATATCGTTTTTTTCAACAGACAAGTCTCAACCTCCCGGATGGTTTTCGCAATGTGGAAATGACCGGCTAACACACCTCTTGGTAATCCACAAGTTGAATTGACAATGCAACTCCGGGGTGATAGCTTTTTCTTGTTTTTTCAACACAAAGGGGTATAACCAAATGCACTAAGGAACGGGGACGAATGTCCATTGTAGTCAACAACATCTTCTATTCTATCCAGGGAGAGTCCACCCATGCAGGCCGACCCTGTGTCCTGGTTCGATTGACGGGCTGTAATCTGCGCTGTTCATATTGCGATACGCGATATGCCTACGAAGACGGACGCGAGATGGAAATAGACAACATTATTGACACGGTCGCCGCTTATGGGTGCAGCCTTGTGGAGATAACCGGAGGAGAACCGTTGCTCCAGGCAGAGACCCCGGATCTTGTTCTGAAATTGTTGGAAAGCAAATATGAGGTGCTCCTTGAGACCAACGGAAGCAAGGATATCAGCTCTCTGGATGATCGATGTGCAAAAATCGTCGATTTTAAATCTCCATCAAGCGGCATGTCGGAGAAGAATGACCTTGAAAATATCGCCCGGCTGAGCAGTGGGGACGAGGTCAAGTTTGTGATCGCGAATCGTTCTGATTATGAATTTGCGCGCAAGCTTGTAAGAACAACAGGCCTGCACAAATTAGCGAACTGCCCTGTCCATTTTTCTCCGGTCTTTGGAAAGCAGGACCCCGGTGTGCTCGCGGACTGGATATTGAACGATCGACTTGATGTAAGGCTCCATGTTCAACTCCACAAACTCATCAATTTTCCATAGGCCTAAGGAACGCGGAGAAGTTACCTCAACCCCCAACAAGAAGAAACGCTATGATCAAGAAAGCTGTTTGTCTCCTGAGTGGAGGCGTTGATTCGACTACCGCCCTTGCCATCGCAAAACGCGAGAGGTTTGAGCTTTACGCCCTCACCTTCAGATACGGGCAGCGTAATCAGTTTGAATGCGAAATGGCATCAAGGATTGTCCGTCAGGCCGAGGTAAAAAAGCATCTCATACTGGATATTGATCTCAGAGCGATCGGTGGTTCGGCCCTCACCTCAACCATACCGGTTCCAAAAGAGAGGCCTTCCGAAGAGATCGCCGCCGGCATACCCGTCACTTACGTCCCGGCGAGAAATACCATCTTCCTTTCTTATGCCCTTGCCTGGGCAGAGGTGCTGAATGCAGAGGATATCTTTATCGGGGTTACGGCGGTTGACTATTCCGGCTATCCAGACTGTCGTCCGGAATATATTGCCGCCTTTGAAAAAATGGCGAATCTTGCCACCAAAGCAACCACGGAGCGCAGGCTCTCCATCCGGATCAATTGTCCGCTTATCAACCTGACGAAAGCAGAGATCATCAGAAAGGGAATTGAACTGGCCGTAGACTATTCCATGACCCATAGCTGCTATGATCCGGACAGCGAGGGACGGCCATGCGGCCGGTGTGACAGTTGTCTGTTGAGACAAAAGGGTTTTAAAGAAGCCGGAATTGTTGACCCGGCGACAGCTTCGGATCAGGAGTTCTCAACAACTAAGGAACGGGGACGAAATAACTTCCTCAACTATGCATCACAGCTTCAGGCC
>MAXM01000225.1:2995-7001 GCA_001751015.1 Desulfobacterales bacterium C00003106 | reverse complement strand
AATCTATGCGCCTACTTGGGAAAGTTATTTCATCCCCGTTCCTAAAGCACCGCTTCATCGTCAGAAAACCTGTACTCGGGCACAAGTTCCCGCAGCTTCCGCTTGATTGCTTTTACGTCGTGTGCATCTGCGAGCAGCGCCAGTTCTTTTATATAGTTGTCAAGACCGTCAGGATTATGCGATTGCACCCCGCTAAAATGCCCGTTTCTCAATACAAGGATCTTCTCATGATCGGTCCTTGAAATCCCTTCTCCCTCTGTGATCAACTCCTCATAGAGCTTTTCTCCCGGCCTGAGTCCTATAAACTTGATCTCGATGTCCGCATCCGGTTCTTTTCCGGAAAGACGGATCAGGTCCCTCGCCATTTCAACAATCCTGACCGGCGTCCCCATTTCAAGGACAAAGATCTCGCCGCCCTCTCCCATAGTAAACGCCTGAAGAATAAGTTGTGCGGACTCCTCAATGGTCATGAAAAACCGTGTTACCTCAGGGTGAGTAATAGTCACAGGGCCGCCTTTCTCGATTTGATGACGAAAAAGCGGAATCACCGACCCTGACGAACCGATTACATTGCCAAAACGAACTGCCATGAACCTTGTCGGCTCTGATGAACAGGCCTGCACGATCTTTTCAGTCACACGCTTTGACGCCCCCATCACGTTAGTCGGCCTCACGGCCTTGTCTGTGGAAACAAGCACAAATCGACCAACCTTATGCGCAATTGAAGCGTTGACAAGGGTATTGGTTCCGACAATATTGGAATATACGCCCTCCCAGGGATTTCTTTCCACTAAAGGCACATGCTTGTAGGCGGCCGCATGGAAGACCACATCGGGCCTGTATTTTTCAAAGACGTCGTTAACCAGCCTCCTGTCCTGTATCCGGCCGAGCACGGTGCGGTATTTCAGATATGTGATCACATGCTTGAGTTCCATCTGTATGGAATAAAGATTGCTTTCGCTTGCGTCGAACAAGACCATAAGAGAAGGCATATATCTGCATATCTGCCGACAGAGCTCGGAGCCTATAGACCCCCCGGCTCCCGTAATGAGCACACGCTTGTTCTTAAGAAAGTCCGATATCTTGTCGTTTTCCAACCGCACAGAAGCTCTTCCGAGAAGGTCTTTGTATGAGATGTCCCGAATTGTCTTGATGCTGACATTGCCATCGATTATCTCTCCCATGCCCGGCAGTATCTTGTAAGGAATCTTTGTATGCTCACAGTTGTCCACAATACGGCGCATCTTTTTTCCTGCAGCGGATGGCGCCGCAATCAGTATTTCGTCCACTGACCATGTTCTTGCAATCTCCGCAAGACTCTCAACATCCCCAATGACCCTTATCCCATGAATCTGTTTGCCGATCTTGTCTTTGTCATCATCAACAAATCCGATGACCTCATATTGCATCTTTGGATTGTCATGGATCTCACGAACCATTTTTTCCCCTGCATCGCCTGCGCCGATTATGATCAGTTTTCTGAACGCATCTTGATCTGCATCTCTGTTGCCGAAAGGAAAGATGGAAGGAGGAAAGAGAAAAAGCCGGATAATCAGCCTGATACCGGCAATCAGCACAACGGTAAAAAGGGCGTCGATGACAAACACAGACCGCGAAAAGCCCTGAAATCTGCTGTGCATAAGGATCGCCATGACAATGATGGCAGAACTCACAACCACTGCCTTGATCACGTTGAGCAGATCAACAATACTGGTGTAGCGCCACATGCCGCGATAGAGGTTGAAAAAATAGAAGACCGTTACCTTGAGAAGCACAACAGGAACAATTGTCTGCCTGATAATGAGCAGATCTTTGGGGCAGACACTGCCCTCAAAACGGACAACGTAGGCCAGAAAGTAAGAGATTGCGAGCATAATGATATCGGCCAGGATCAATACACACAGATTCCTGGTAACAACCATCGTCTTCATCTGCTCTTGGTCCTTTCGTATTCTGAACGTATCTTGCGCAAAGCCATAAGGGTTGATGTTTTTCTATCTCACACCATCATTCGTCAAGTGCCCGGATTCGGGATTGTTTGCGTCAACACAAGGGCCGGAGTCCGAAGACCGGGGCTTGTTCTTCTTGAGGGAGGAGAGTTGATGAAGCGCTTCACGGATGTCTCTGGAACCCTTGTCACGTACCCGGCGCACGGCAGCGTATTCCTTTTTGACGTCCTTGAACGAGAATCGTCCCGCAGTCCTTTTCAGATATTCACGCACGAGGCCACAGACCGCCTCCCAGCTATCGCGCCGGGTCTGATTCTCCAGGTGCGTCAGCCTGTCGAGGTCCTTCATGCGAATGCGGTGAAACCTGAACGCAAAGTATTTCATGAATAGCGTCATCCATATTACCAGGAGCGACAGGGCGATAAGTCCCCCGCAGCCTAACAACACGGACTTGTCCACGTTGGCAAGCAGATCGGTTTTCATCATTACACAAGCTGTCACGCCGCCACAGAGCATGCTGCCCAGAAAGCCGGTCAGCGCATATTTGATCCGAAACGTGCGCAATCCCCTGCGATAACTAATCAGGGCTTCGAGAAAATGAGAGAGGCGCTCTCCGTGCGTCTCAACAAATGTTGCGAGATGGTCGAGCCGGTAGCGAGGCGCCTGCAGGATAGCATTTTTCAAGCTTTCGCGCTGGTTTTCGAGATAGCGCAAGTAACTGGGGTCGAGTTCCCACCTTTCGGCCAAACCGGTCCTGGCATGCGGCGAGTATGTCAGATGAATCATCGGGATATCTTTGCGTCCGGTGATCTGCGACAGGTTCCAGCAAAGTGTTCCGTACACCCGCAGGAGATCGATCAGTGAACCGCATTCGTCAATCCGGTTCAATACAAACAAGACCCGCTCTTCGAACGTGTGGCTTGGCAACGTGTCTCTGATGCTGATATGAGCTTCACGCACCGTCCCTGCCTTGTGAGGATCAAACAGGACCAGCACAAGGTCGGCGATCTCAGCCAGGTCTCCTATCACCTCCTGATAGTCATAGCCGCGCTCCCGTTCCGTGATGCTATCGAGCATTCCGGGTGTATCAATTACCGCGAGGTTTTTCAGAAAAGGCGAGTTGACCTTTTTGAGACGAAAGTGCGAAGCAAAACGCTGTCCGTGCCTTTTTAAGGTTTCAAACGGGTACTCGGGGCCGTTGAGCAGGACCTTCCCGTCACGTTCTTCGGTTACATGCACAGTATCATCAGCGGATTCTGAATCATNNATACGTAATAACGGTGAACGAATCGTCCGTTGCCGTCTGGCCTGTGGCCTGGATGTCCGCCCCGAGGAACTCATTAATCAGCGTTGACTTGCCTGACGAGTAATTGCCTAACACCAGCACCAGAGGACGCCACTTAACATTGATTTCCAATGGCACTTCACTGTACCCGTAGCGCAAGGCCACCGGCGTCAGCTCATCTGCCACCATCTGCAATACTTCTGACCGAAGCTGATTCATGTCCTTTTCGCTGCGCATGAACTTCTCCTGTTACACATTAATATCATCCTTAAATCTTTCCGTGATGTTCCGCAAGCCTTTGCGCCAGGTATGCCTTTTCGAACTCTTTTCTGGCTTCCTCCAGGGAAGCGCACCTGAAAAACGACGCATACTTCCCTGGAGTTTTTCTCCGGGCATACGGCTCAGGGATATCCTTGACATCAATTGTCTTGTCAGGAATTGTTATCATTAATCTTTCAATGAGATTCTTCAACTCCCTGACATTTCCGGGCCACTCATATTCCTGTAACAGCTTGACGGCTTCAGGACCGATCTCTTTTGCCTGCAGGTTCTCATTTTGGGCAAACGTCTTCAGAAACTCTTGTATCAGAAAGGGGATATCCGCAATGCGGTCTCTGAGAGGCGGCACCTTAACAGGGACTACATTCAGCCTGAAATAGAGATCCTCGCGAAAATCCCCTTTCGCGATCTCGTCTTCCAGATTTTTATTGCTGGCTGCAATCACACGGACATCAACCTCAAGTGTTCGGGTCCCGCCGAGCCTCTCGAATTT
>MAXM01000225.1:253-2906 GCA_001751015.1 Desulfobacterales bacterium C00003106 | reverse complement strand
TTTTCATAACCAAAAAGCTCGCTTTCGATCAGTTCGTCAGGGATCGCAGCACAGTTGACCTCAACAAGCCGGTATTCCGCCCGATTACTCATCTGATGGATCGTCCGAGCCACCAATTCCTTGCCGGCGCCGTTTTCTCCGGCAATCAACACCCACGCATCCGTTGGAGCGACAACGGCCACCTGTTGTTGAAGCGCCTTGACAGGGGGGCTTCCCCCGGTGAACCGGCTCTTGCCAAGGGTCCTTCTCTTTAGAAGCCTGTTTTCTTCTTCAATACGCTGGTATTTCAGAGCATTGTTTATCGCGACCATCACTTTTTCTATGGAAAGAGGCTTCTCAATAAAATCGTAGGCGCCCAGCTTGGTTGCCCTTACCGCTGTTTCAATGGTGCCGTGGCCTGAAATAATCACGACCTGGAGAAACGGATTGTTTTTCTTGATCTCCTTAAGTGTTTCAATTCCATCCATTCCAGGCATCCAGATGTCGAGCAAGACAAGATCAGGAGACTCTTCTTCAATTATTTTAAGGGCTTCATATCCATTAGGAGCAGTGAGCACATCATATCCTTCATCCGCAAGAACTCCGTGCAAGGACCGTAGAATTGAGGGCTCATCGTCCACAACTAATACAGATGGAAGCATAAACGATTTTCCTTATTCCTTAGATTATTTGATAGATGATGTTCATAAACAAATTATCATATCATACCGGAAGCTCAATAACAAATATTGTTCCAGTGGGATGATTGTCACGCACTCGAACAAACCCCTTATGGTCTGTGATGATCGAGTTGACGATGGCAAGGCCAAGTCCCATTCCGGATTTCTTGGTAGAAAAATAGGGTTCAAAAAGCTTCAGCTTGTCCTCCGGAGATATCCCGCATCCGTTATCCGCTACTTCCATGCGCACCGTCTTCAGGATAGGGTCAAAGGAAGCAACAACGCGGATATGTCCCTTTCCGTGGATTGCCGCAATTGCATTGTCAAACAGATTTATCAAGACCCGCTTCATCTGTTCCTTGTCTACATTCAGCGCCGGAATATCAGAACCAATTTGCTCTTCAAAACGGATATGTCCGACTCCTTCTCTGTAAAGAGCTATGGCCTCATGGATGATTTCGGGAAGACTGTTAGGTCGTGGATCAACGTTAGGCATGCGGGCAAATGTCGAAAACTCATTGACAAGATTGCGTATCTGATCGACCTGGCTGATAATGGTATGAACGCACTCATCAAAAACTGCAACATCCGCTTGAATCTGCCCGCGGTATTTTTTTTGTATTCTCTGGGCGGAAAGCTTTATCGGCGTAAGAGGGTTCTTTACTTCGTGCGCGATGCGACGAGCTACCTCTCTCCAGGCCGCCATCCTCTGGGCCCGTTCCAGTTCGGTCAGATCATCAAATACCACGACCACTCCCATATCCCGGTTCGATTCATCCTTGAGAACACTAACATGAACCATAATTGTGCGGATTTTATTGTTTAAATTAACCCTCAAAGATCTTTCAATTGCATTTCCCGGAGCTGTTTCAAGGGAACTCCGGATATCTTTTGCCAAGGATAATAACTCTTTGTTCAATATATGCGTATAGTCCTTGTGCAAAATATCTTCGGATTTTATCCCCAGCATATTCTCCGCTGATCTGTTTATGGTTGTAATCAACCCGGCGGCATTACGGGAGATCACCCCGGCGGATATGTGCTCGAGGACTATTTCCATATAGCGACGTTTCTGTTCCGCCTCGCGATTGGCCTCACGAAGTTCTTCCGAGGAGCGATCGAGCCTTGCCTTGCTTATCTTGAGATCATGCGTCATCTTGTTAAATGCGCTCACTAACATCCCGACCTCATCATCTGAAATCTTCTCAATGGTAAAATCCAGGTCTCCATCCGCAACCCGATGCGTCCCTTCCGCCAATGCCTGTATTGGAGTCGTTATCGGCCTGGCAAGATAGAAGCCAAACCAGCTTGCGGCAAAAATGACAAGAAGGGCAACAATGGCGAGGATGACAAAATGGCTGAAACGGATAGGCTGCCTCAGCATCTTGAGTTGCTGATATTCCTCATAACCGAGTGCAATCGACGAAAGACGCTTGGTCAATTCTCCCGTAATCAAGCTGCTTATTGCAACCACGCCGGCTGATTCGCCTCCCTCTTCTGATGGAGGGATAGAAAGAAGAGTCTTTACGAGTTCTCCGGCGGGTATCTTGGATGTGATACTGGTTGGAATCCCTTTTTTGAATTGCTGCTGAATCAGGTCAGTTGTTATTTTCTCAAACCACTCGGGGCGTAGGGCCGGGTCGTGTACAAGCGCCAGACGCTCCGACCTGGCGGAATATATCTCAAGGGCTTGAAGGTTATATGCGCTTCGTGCTTCCTCAAGGTATTTGTTGAGGCTCCCCGGGTCCTTTGTTTTAAGGTAGTTGTTTGCACAGAGCTCCTTTGCCATCTTTTTGGCAAAAAAATGATTGTTTGCAGACACCTGTCGAAATAACTGCCTTCCGACGTCAAGGGAATTCTTAAGTGATTGCTCCACGGGGATGTTGAACCAGAATTCGATACTCGATGTTATGACCTGCATGGACACGAAAAAGAGCAGGATTGTCGGAAGCAGCGCCATCCCTACAAAGGCAGTGACCAGTTTGGTGCGAAGT
>MAXM01000225.1:0-169 GCA_001751015.1 Desulfobacterales bacterium C00003106 | reverse complement strand
AGTATCTCTGATTCCAGGTAGCCGATTACGGGTATACAAAGGAGGAGGATTGCTATGAGAATCAACTCTCGTCTGCGACGCTTTGTTTTTTTCGGGGCAGGAGGTGTCATTAGGGTTCGCTCAAAAATAAATTTACATTTTCAGGGGTTGAGGCGCCCGCATGGCAAGG
>MAXM01000224.1 GCA_001751015.1 Desulfobacterales bacterium C00003106 | reverse complement strand
GTATATTAGAGTTCCAGGTATTACTTTTTGAATAGGGATCGAATCAATTGAATATCTTGCAAAAAGAAAGGTTGTTGCGTATTGGGCAAATAAAAATAGAGGCTTTGTGAAGCATACCAATATTATTTTTTTCTCATTTTTTGGCCCTCTTAAAATCCACCTGAAACCCTTATGGAATCAGATTTTGTAAGCAATTTGCAGGAGCCATTGTTGAGCAACTATTTTGGTCAATTTGGACAGCCTAGACTTCACTGCCAACAACAGGATTCAGGCAAAAAGCCGCTGCGATAACAGAGAACCTGTCATAAGAATAGCGCATTCAACAATTTCGCACATCGCGCCAAGCGTGTCGCCGGTTACACCGTTGAGCTTTTTTTTGAAAGACCAAAGGAGAAAGGCCACGCAAGAGATAAATACCAGGTTCATTGCGCAAGCGGCCCGCCAGTTCACAAGAAACGGCAGGAGCATGGGTAAACATACAAAAGAAAGCGCTCCTTTGCCTGATTCCGTCATACGTTTTGCCAGGCCCTCCCCTCTCCTTGCATACGGCAGCAATACCACTCCGATCACTAACGAGGCGCGTGCAAGAGCTGGGGCGGCAAGGAGAAACAACCACCTGTTTTCTCCGGGCAGCAGCGAGATTGATTCCCACTTGAACAGGATGCAGAATAAAAGGGCAAGCACACCCATAACGCCAATCCGGGAATCCCTCATGATTTTCAATGACTCTTCCCGTGACCTGTGCGAAAAAAGACCGTCGGCCGTATCAGCCAGGCCGTCCAAATGCAGCCCCCGTGTTATTGCCGCGAGGAAAAAGAGATCGACCAGAGACCGGAGCCCGGGCGCGAACACGAAGGATCCGACATAGTCCACCGCGCAAAGGAGGACTCCTATAATGAGACCCACAACCGGAAAATAGAGGACCTTTCCGTTGTCCTCCCAGCGGGCCTGCGAACGGACAGGGAGGGTTGTCAAAAAAGCGACCGCAGCGAGGAAGTTCATCCCGCAACCCTTTTGCTTACACCGGCCTCGTCAAATGTCAGAACCTCATTGCACACCCTTGCCGCGCCTTCGATAATGTGCATTGCGAGCGCCCCGCCTGTACCTTCCCCCAAACGAAGTTCAAGGTCAATTATCGGCTGCAGTCTCATATAGGCAAGCATATGCTTGTGGCCCTGTTCCACTGATGTATGGCCGGCAAAAACATAGCCTGCAACAAAGGGGTTCATGTTGTATGCGATAAGGGCTCCGGCTGTGGAGATAAGCCCGTCAATCACAACCGGCCGCCTGTGATATGCCGCAGCAAGAACGAGCCCGGCAATACCTGCGATCTCAAATCCTCCAACCTTGGCGAGCACGTCGAGACCGTCCCGGGGATCAGGAGCGTTCACTTTTATTGCCTTCTCAATGACGCCACGCTTAGACGCGTATGCCTCGTCACTGATCCCTGTGCCTCTTCCGGTCATCTGCTCAACGGTCCTGCCGAGGATGACCATGCCGATAGCGCTTGAGGGCGTAGTGTTGGCAATCCCCATATCCCCGGCGCCAAGAAGCTGAACACCATTTGCTATCGCGGCTGAGCCCACTTCAAAACCGGCAAGAATGGCTTTTTTCGCTTCGGTACGCGTCATGGCCGGTCCTTTTGCAATGTTGTCCGTGCCGGGTCGTATTTTTCTTACAAGGAGATTCCCGGATTCTTCTATTTGGGGAATAATGCCCATGTCGACGACAGTCACGGCGGCTGGGAGTTGACGTGCAAGGATATTAATGCCGGCCCCCCCTCGCATGAACGACTTCACCATCTCGCCTGTAACCTGCTGTGGAAAGGCGCTCACGCCCTCATCCGCCACTCCGTGGTCTCCGGCCATAACAAAGAAGGCCTTCTTGCTTACGTCCGGCTTGAGATGGGAAAATATTCCACACAACTGTTCTGCAATTTCATGCAGCCGCCCGAGCGCGCGCGGCGGCATAACGAGTTGCGCTGTATGCTCTCTTGCCGCATCGAGCATATCCCTGTCAATGTCCCTGATTCCCTTTATTAGATCGTTTAATTTTTCCATTGCTTCCTCTATCAAAAAAAGACCCGAAACCGTTCAACCTGTGCGGTTAGCTTTTAGCCATTAGCGGTTAGCTTTTGGATAAAATTGTTCACGTATCTGTTTCCACCTGGGCAGCAAATGCACAGCCAAGTGACGGATGTCCGAGAAACAGATCACAGACTTTCCCAACCCCTGGTTGCCGATCCCTGACCCGCCGTGAACAGTTCGTCTTGTCGAAACAGACTCGCTGACCGCATGCCGGAGATGATGACAAACATATATCCCCTTGTGCCGGGTTGTCAAGGAACAGTCCCTGCGCGAATTCCTGAAACCATTCCCGATCAGGGCCTTGACGAATATGGAATTATCCCTTTTTTTTCGCTTTCGTTATCATTTTGTTTGATATATAAGTCTTGAGAGAGGCTTTCAACACAAGGAACGGGGAAGTTATACCGTCTCGTTTCCAAAGACATCTTGAACACTAACCATCAAAAAAAAGGGGGAAAGAAATCATGTGTAAGAAGCTTGTACTGGCTATTGTTTTCTTGCTTGTTGTTCCGGGTATGGCGTTGTCTGTGGAGGTATATTCTGACGGAGAGAGATCTCTTGACCTTGGCTTCTGGGGACAGGCCTGGTACCAGTGGATAGAGGATGGGAGTGCGAGCGGCAACAAAGACCTGAACGATTTCATGGTACGCAGGGCTTATATGGGCATAAACGGGACAATTACGCCCATGCTCGATTTTTCCGTCAACTATGCGATTGACAAGGCAGGCAAGGATGCTAAGGCCAATAATGACATCCAGTTAAGAGACGCGTATCTTCGGGCAAAACTTGCAGGCGAGGCCCTTATGGTCAATGCGGGCCGTATGTGGGTGCCTATCGGCCGCACACCTTCCACGAAATGTCTCTTGTCGCTCGATCTGGACTGGACCCGGGGCGGCCTTGCCGGAGGAGCTTTTTTCCCGAGTGTCGCAGCCAACCGGGACGACGGTGTAATGCTCTGGGGTAATGTCGCCAATGACATGCTCCGGTACCGTCTTATGATCGCAGACGGGATAGATGGTCCTAATAACCCGGATGATAAACTGCGGTACGCCGGCCAGGTGAGCGTATCCCTGTTCGACCCGGAGACGGGATATTTCAACCCGGAGACATACATAGGGGAAAAAAACGTCCTATCCGTTCTTGCGAGTTTTGACATGCAGGACAAACTGACATCCGGTGACTACAGAGCCTGGACGGCAGGGGTTCACTATGATCAGGCCATCGGCGGCGGTGCAATAACCGCAGACGTTGCATATACTGATATCAGGCACGGGACTCAGTCGATAACTTACACGAACATGAGTCCCGGCGACAATGCCGATATCATATCTGCCAAGGCCGGGTATCTTTTTTCCATAGACCTCCAGCCTGTGATCCACTATGAAATGGTAAGTGTGGACAAAGAAAAGGACACCGCTATCTATGGCGTCGGGGTGAACTATTTCATCAAGGGGAACGCCAACAAGTTGAGCCTGGATGTAACCCAGGTTGATCAGGAGAAGGAAATCGGTAATACCAAGGATCGAGTTGTTGTGACGGCACAGATGGCAGTCGGTTTCTAATTCTTTCTTTTTTTCCTCGAGTTTTCAAAAAACAGTCTTTGACAATCTCAAATAACCCGCTCCCCGCAAGGGGAGCGGGATTTCGATGATTCTTGTCTCTTCTTTCTGCAATTTCCTTTCATTCAGCAATACAGGTGGAATTCCACTTTTGAATCATTCATCTCTTACGAATGCCTCGTAGTTTGTCCGGTACATCTTGGTGAGTGTAAGGAAGGCTGTCACTATGAGCGGCCCGTAGATAATTCCCAGGATTCCGAACACCTTCAATCCGCCCAATATGGAGAGAATAACAAGGAGTGTGTGCATCTTTACTTTTTGTCCCACTAATTTCGGCTTTAACAGGTATTCTATGAATATGGTAATGACGACATAGACAATAAGCAACAGGATGCCCGCTGTGATTCTTCCTTTCAGAAAGAGATAGATAGCCGCCGGCGCCAAGACTACTGAAATGCCGACAATGGGGAGAAAGGCCATGATAGCCATGATGGCCCCCCAGAGAAAGGGAGAACTCAATCCGAAAAGTGCGAAAGCTACTCCGCCCAGGATGCCCTGACACACCCCGGCCAGTCCGTTCCCGACAAGGATCGCTCCCGCCATCTCGTGAAACTTGCCAAGGAGCTCTCGGTCTTGTTCCGCGGGAAGGGGAGAAAGGTCGACAAGAAAGTCAATAAATTCCTTTCCATCCAGGAACAGAAAAAAGATGATCATCAACATGATGAGAAAATTGATCACAACTTGCAATATGTTAGAAGCAATAGAACTGGCCTGCTGGTAAAGAAAAAGGCCTACGTCCTTTCCCAGGTCGGACAAGGTTTCATTGAAGATCTTGGAATCCAGTTCCATGTCTATATCATAGCGCTCCAGCAATTCTTCTATCTTGTTGGCCACACTGCTATCCTGCAGAAGGTCCTTCATCTGCTGACCAAATGGCATGCCTTTGCTCATTTGATACAGGCTGAAGGCTTCCTGGGAAAGAGAGCGAACAAGAAACACGGTAGGAACAAGGACAAACTGGAAGATAAGCAGACATGTAAGAAAAGAGGCCAATGAAGGCCGGATTTTTTTTGTAAGAAAGGAGTAGACGGGATAGAAAATCCCTGCAAGAACAAAGGCAAGAACAAGAATGGATATAAACGGCCAGAGCAGTTTGGCAATCAGGAATCCTGAAAAGAGAAAGAGGATCAGGAAATACCTGAAGATCATCTGCCCACGGCTTTTTGCTTGTTTCATTTTTCTATCCAATAATACATTTTTTTTGTTCATAAAGTTTACTATATCCCGACACAAGAAGTCAACGAGTTCGTGTAAACCACTTCCGGCTCTTATGAAGGATCCCGCAAATACTGTTTGACATTTTGCCTGGCGCTGTTCTAATAGGGTACTTGTCGAGGATTTTGACAAGGGCACGTTGTCGAGGATTTTGACCGATAACGCCGTGCAATTATTTATGTGAAGGTCTATAGTTGTGGAAGTTATTTCGTCCCCGTTCCTTAATCAACAGGTCAATGAGGTAAAGAGAATATTGAACAGTTTTATCCAAAAGCTAACCGCTAATGGCTAAAAGCTAACCGCACAGGTTGTAATTATTCAGGTGACGGTTTATTGCTGATGACATCTTACAAGAGGGAATAATTATGTTTTCAAGGAAAAAGAGTCTTTTCGGAGTGTTTTGTTTTCTATGCGCGTTAGTCATGATTGCAATGGGGTGCAAAGAGAAGACAGCGGAACAAGGGGCGCCTAATCCATCAACTGAAAAGGTTACCATCTCTGAGATCAAATCAAATTACAACACATTGGATCTTCAAGGCGCGGTATTAAAGGCATTGATTACTGAATCCATTGACGTGACAAATTATACCTATATCAATCTTACAGATACCGGGGGCGAGATATGGGCCGCTATTCCCAAAACACCGGTTGAGGCAGGAAAAGAGATAGAGATTTCCAACATAATAGTGATGAAGGATTTTCACAGCAAAACGCTTGACAGGACCTTTGAAACTATATTGTTTGCCGTCCCTTCCGGGGGAATCACGGCCTGCGGTCGCCCGGATGCGGAGATGCCCCGCGAGATGATGCCTCAGATGCCGGCGGATATGATGCCGGGCGGCATGCCCCACGGTTCTGTGCCGGAAACCGGAATGGGGACAACAATGGGGACAGAGAAAGCCAGGGTCATTCACGAGGAGATAAAGGTAAGCAAGGCCACGGGCAAAGACGCCTACACAATTGAAGAGATCTATTCACAAAAAAAGGCGCTCGAAAAGAATCCGGTCAGGGTGCGTGCGAAGGTCGTCAAATTCCTGCCGGGAATTATGGGAAAAAACTGGGTTCATCTTCAGGACGGAACCGGAACCGAAGAAGCGCTGAACTACGATCTTGCTGTGACCCTGCCCGAAACCGTAACAGTGAGTGTTGGCGATGAAGTGATTGTCTGCGGGAGCCTTGTTCTGGACAAGGACCTTGGGTTAGGTCATGCCCTTGATCTTGTTGTCGAAGATGCGTCTATCGAAAAGCCTGAAGGTCAGATGCCGGACTGAACAACCCTGTCTTTGGCGGCATAGTCCTTCCGGCATACAAAGTCCCTGTAGCATCCGACTTCTTCTATTATGGCGGAAACTGCAGGGCGCTGATCAAAACCGATTTCGAGAAAGATCTTTCCGTCCGGAGCGAGGTAGTCCGGGGCAGCGTGTAGTATTGACCGGAAGGCATCCAGACCGTCTGCGCCGCCGTCGATAGCACATAGCGGCTCATATCGGGCTATTTCCGGGGGGAGTTTTTTGATCTGATGCTGCGGAATATAAGGAGGGTTGGACACAATGATGTCAAATTGCCTTTGCATCCCCTCGACCCCTTCAAACCAGTTCCCCCTGGAAAAAGCGATGGCCTTTTCCAGACCGTAACGCGTCGCATTCCTGCGGGCTACAAGCAGGGCGGATTCGGAACGGTCCACCGCATAATAACGGTTTTTCGGTCGTTCAGAGACCAATGCGCATACTATAGCCCCTGAGCCGGTTCCCATATCAAGGATATTGTTGCCTGCTTCCCTGCCCACCATGACATCCAACACGGCCTCGACGAGACATTCCGTTTCAGGCCTGGGGACCAGCACATCAGGAGTGACGGTCAGCTCAAGCGACCAGAATTCCTTTTTTCCCGTGATATAGGCAACCGGTTCATGGGTGATACGTCGTTGAATAAAAGACTTGAAGGTCTTGAGTTCTTCTGCGTGAAGCGGCTTGTCATGGTTTGTGTAAATCTCTATCCGCGTTATGGAAAGCGCGTGGGCAAGGAGGACTTCCGCATCGGTACGACTCTGCTCTATCCCATGGGTCTGAAAATAGGCCGCGGTCCACCGAAGGGTCTTCATAACAGTCCATTCTTCACCCTTCATGGACAGTCCCTGTTTCGCTGTCACGCAGGGCTTCCGTCTGATAGTAGGTTCCGAGACTGTTGACGATCTCTGTAAGATCACCCTGCAGTATATTTTCCAGTTTATACAGGGTCAGGCCGATACGATGGTCGGTGACACGGCCCTGAGGAAAGTTGTAGGTCCTTATCCGTTCACTCCTGTCACCGGTTCCAACCTGGCTTTTCCGGTTTTTTGAGATCTCGTCTTCCTGTTCCTGCTGCATCTTGTCCAGGAGACGGGCCCTCAAGACCTTCAGCGCCTTTGCCCTATTCTTGTGCTGTGATTTCTCATCCTGGCAGGTGACTACAAGTCCGGTGGGAATATGGGTGATTCTCACGGCTGAATCCGTGGTGTTAACGCTCTGGCCTCCAGGCCCCGACGACCGATAGACATCCAGCTTGATCTCATTGGGGTCGATCCGGATATCCAGCTCTTCAGCTTCCGGGAGGACGGCAACTGTGATAGCGGATGTATGCACCCGTCCCTGGGACTCTGTTGTCGGCACCCGCTGCACCCGATGTACTCCGCTTTCGTACTTGAGGTGGCTGTAAACCTCTTTGCCGGAGATCAAGGCAATAACCTCTTTTAATCCGCCCACGCCTGTGATGTTTTGATTCATGATCTCAACCTTCCAGCCCAAACCCTCCGCATAGGCATTATACATCTTGAAAAGGTCCGCCGCGAATAGACCTGCCTCATCTCCCCCTGTTCCCGCGCGGATTTCAAGAAATATGTTCTTGCTATCATTCGGGTCCTTGGGAAGAAGCAGCAACATCAGCCTGTGCTCCTGTTTTTTGAGGGACGCATCGAGTAAATCCTTTTCCTCCTTCGCCATCTCTTTGATCTCCGGATCAGGATCTTTCAGAAGGTCTTGGCATTCTGCGAGGTCCTTACGGATCTTTTCATATTTCCGGTATACGGAAACGATTTTGGCAAGGTCAGCGTGTTCCTTAGAATATTTTATGTATCTTTCCTGATCCTTTATTATCGCAGGGTCACTCAACAGGGTTTCAAGCTCTTGAAACCTCTCTTCAACCCCGTCCAATTTTCCAATCATCTGAAGTACCTGTCCGCAAGTGACCAGGTTGTTGATCACTTGACCGATTATGAGGCTTGATTATGTATCTGAATCGCCCTGTCTAAGGCCGCGAGGGCGACTTCCAACTGATCATCAGAAGGTTCCCTCGTGGTCAGTTTTTGCATCCAGAGCCCCGGAAGAATAAGTGTATGCACAAAAGGATTTGTCAGCCTTTTGCTGCTGAATTTCAGTATCTCATAGGCGACGCCTGCAATTGGGAACATCAGCAGTATCTTGAATCCTATGTATATTGCTTGTTTCAGGATAGTTGGCAGGCCTGCAAGCTTTGGCACAAAAGGAAAAACAACACTGAAGAACAGGATGCTCATTATAAGGACAATCAGGATAAAGGCTGTGCCACACCGCGGATGGAGAGTGGAGTATTTTCTTGCGTTTTCAACGCTGAGCGACTCACCTGCCTCATAGGTGTAGATTGATTTGTGTTCAGCGCCGTGATATTCGAATACGCGCCGAATTTCCTTTGAAAGGGAAATCAACCACACATATGAAACGAATATGATGATCTTGAGAATTCCATCAATGAGATGAAACAGGAAACTCTCAACCCCGGTTTCTTCTCCCAGCAACTGCGTAAGAAGAGCGCTTAACAGATGCGGAACGGCTACGAACAGAAAAAGCGCGAGTCCAAGGGACAAGGAAATAGTGAAGAACATAGCCCACCCGCCCATTGGGGTATCCTCTTCGTCAACGGCCTGATTTGCCGAAAAAGTCAGCGCTTGTATTCCGTTTATCAGGGCTTCAAGAATCGCCACTGAGCCACGGAAAAAAGGGATTTTGAGGAAAGGAATCCTTTCGGATATTGAATGCCACACATCTTCTTTTGTGAAAATCTGTCCATCCGGTTTGCGCACAGCTATGGTCATGGATTTGGGCGCTCGCATCATTACGCCTTCTATGACCGCCTGTCCTCCGACGTCAATTTTTTTGGAAACCTCTGTAAGCATCTGAGCATTGTCCATTTTGTCTATGATTTGTCTTCAGGTTGAAGACTGGAGTATTTCAACCTGTGCGGTTAGCCGTTAGCATTGAAAAGGGATGAAAATGAGAGATTCTATACAACATAAGGAACAGGTCAATGAGGTAAAGA
>MAXM01000223.1:15911-17255 GCA_001751015.1 Desulfobacterales bacterium C00003106 | reverse complement strand
CCTTGTGAAATTTAATATGTGAAAGTCTAAAGATATACCTCGGAAGGTTGCAAATTGCGTTTTTTTCGGTGAGCAATGAGCATCAAGAGCAAGGCGCGAAGGCTCGTGAAAAAACAAGTCAGCATTCCGGCGCCTGAATCTGCCGTGGGTTTAAGGGACTCGCGGGACGGTTCAGATTACGCTTACGAATTCAATCTATTTCAGTTCCTTAAGGACGTCTTTGAGCGTGCCGGTTATGTTCATATACACCCTGATTCCCATCTGTTGGCATGTGGAATGGATGGCAGGTTTCATCTCTCCCGTCAGTATGAGTGAGACCGGTTCCTGGTGCAACTGCTTAATGGCTTTCAGGCCTGCTATTTTTCTTGGCTCCCCGTTCCCTTCATTCCGAACAAACCGGCACTCAAGCGTCTTTGCGTCAACCAATGCAAAAAAAGGGCTTTCTGCAAAGCCTGCACTTACAGCCGCATCTGCATTATCTCCATCGACCGTGACAGCGATCTTCATTTTTTCCTTCCTGTTTTGTTGGTCGAGTGATCCTTAAATATGTCTTATCAAGAACGAGGCTGATAAAAAATACGAAGTAAAATCAAATAGTAACTATTCGGCTTCTCGACTGTGTCTCTCTATGTGAACCGACAGATCATCGAATCGCTCCATGACCAGGTTCTTGATATTTTTTGCGAGCTTCTTATCACTAAGAAGCCGCTCTGTATCCGAATACTTCGCATTCAATCCTGACCATACGATCTGTTTTGCCACAAGATCAAGACGTTCGCCTACCTGTTCAAGGGGTTTTGCGGCAAGATGGTCGGATTCGAACACAAAGAAACTGTATAGTCTCTTGAATATTTTGAGGTCGGATCGATCCAACTTTAACTTCACCCTACTGTAATTAGACAAAGAATTAGCCACGCGCTTCATCTGCGAAAACAGGGGCGCTCGTATCTGCGTCCTCACCTGCTCGTCAAACAACAAATATTCCGATGCGATAGACCGATACTCGGACGGTTCATAGTCATTCATGAGAAGCTCTTCCCTGAAATAATCCGAGAAGCCCACCTTCGCGGCATCTGCAAGGACCATGAAGTCAATCTGCACCTTCCAGAACCCAAGCTCTTTGAAAGAGACTCCTGCCGCATCTGCAATTTCTGCGGGAGTGAGGCTTCCGGTATAAATATGCAGCAGGCCTGCAAGATAAATCCTTTCGGGAAACACAATTCCCCTCTGTTGTAAAGAAACCATCGGCTTTTGCTCTCTGGAATACTCCAAAATCCGTTCTTGAATCCAGTCTTGTCCCAAAAACAGACTATCCACCACAATATCACCTCCTTGAAACTTTTC
>MAXM01000223.1:4059-15832 GCA_001751015.1 Desulfobacterales bacterium C00003106 | reverse complement strand
AAGACTGGCGGGGACGTTACCTGCATTGCTTTGTAGAGACTACCTGATTTACAATCTATCTATAGCATTAATAGGGGAAGATCAAGTTTTTTGCGTTCAGGTTTTCTTAATCCAACCGATATTAAGAAAAACCGGAAGGAGGTTATTCAATTTCACATGAATCTTTCTATAGCCGAAAAACTGACTGTGGCGTTTACTTTTGTTTCTCTCCTCATCATCCTGATTGGTTGTCTCGGCCTGCAGGGTATCTATAAGGTAACTGAGATAGAACTTGCCAGGCACGAGATGAACAAAGCGGAAACAAACATCAAGGACCTGCAACTGATTGCAGTTGCGCAGATTGATTCAGGCGCACAATTTCTGTTGTTTCGCGACCGGCAGGAGATCCTGGATTTCAAAAAACATGGGGAACAGTTCAAGAAAGAACTGGCTATGCTCACGACGAGGATGCCGGATTTTCAGCCCCTCTTCGAAAAGATCGACGAGACACACTGCGCATTAGACGAGACATTCTATCGTCTGGCAAAAGAATATCCTGCCATTTGGGCATCAAAAGAGGACATGATAAGGTCCATGCACGAAACCTACGCTTCTGCAAAAATGAAGCTCGTTTACTCGATCACGGATCTAAGGGATGCACTCCCCTCGGAGCATACGCCTGTTCACCAGGGAACTATTCATAATAATACAATGAAATATGTCTTCGGAACCGCTCTCCTGGCGTTCCTGGTTGCCAATTTCGTCGGCACCTGTCTGACAAGAAGAGTTTTGGATACCATTGTAATCCTTAAAACTAATGGCGGCAAGATCAGCAACCGGCATCCAAAAGCTCGAAAGAAGACAGGCTGGTCATTTTGGCGCCCGGATTTACCGGAGATTCGATCAACGCAAAATTCCGAAACCTGAAGAAACCATCGGGCTATTTTATTACCACTACGTCGAGCCGTTTTCGGCCCCATTCCATTGCATCGTCATGGTCGGAAAAGAAAATGTCAATGTGGTAGCCTTTTATTGCGCCTCCCCGGTCATGGACCACGCCCCACCCGTAGCCCGGAATATACATCTCTGTGCCGAAACGAAACAGCTTGGCGTCTGCCGCAATGGTTCCTTTTCTTGCCTTTGTCCCGTCCGAGGCAATTCCCACTTTCTTGCGTTTCCCCTTGCTCGGACCGTATGCATAGACCGCCGGCATAAGACAGCACCCCCACTTGCGCTCCCATCCGCAACACTTCTGACAGGCGCAATATGCGGTCACTTCCATGCGGATGGTCTTTTTTTCCTTTCCGAGGTGACGAAACCAGGCGCACGAAACAAGAGAGCAGCATATACCAAAACAGAGGAGAATTGCAAAGAAACAAAACCTCCTGTTTTGCATAGTCCCTGCCATTTCAAGCCCTCTTTTTTCTGACCCTTATCCTGACGGAATTGGCATGTGCCTCAAGGCCTTCTATCTTGGCAAGACGCTCGATATGTTTCGCCTCTTTCCTGAAAAGGTCTTCCGGATAGTGAATCAGGCTGGTCTTCTTAATAAAATGATCCACGGAAAGGGCCGAGGCAAAACGTGCGGCGCCCGCAGTGGGAAGGACATGGTTCGGGCCGGCCACATAGTCCCCGACAGGCTCCGGTGTATACTTGCCGAGAAAGAGCGCCCCTGCGTTACGGACCCGTCCTATGTACTTCAGGGGATCATCAAGCTGCAACTCAAGGTGCTCCGGGGCAATCCTGTTTGCAAGCTCAAAGGCCGCTTCAAGGTCTTTGACGACTATGAGCGCCCCGTATTTTTCAAGGGACGCCTTGCAGATATCCTTTCGCGAAAGCTGTTTTATCTGCACTGTCAGAGCCTCGTCTACCTTGCCGGCAATGGATTCCGAGGTTGTAATCAGAATGGCGGATGCTACAGGGTCGTGCTCTGCCTGTGAAAGGAGGTCTGCCGCAATATATCCCGGGTCAGCAGTGTCATCGGCAATCACAAGTATCTCGCTCGGCCCCGCCACCATGTCGATTCCAACTCTTCCTGCAACAAGTTTCTTGGCGAGGGTGACGTAGATATTGCCGGGTCCGGCAATGACATCCACTCTCGGTATTGTCTCCGTCCCGTAAGCAAGCGCGGCAATTCCCCATGCGCTGCCTGCCTTGAAAACCGACTCCACACCCACGCGTTTGGCCGCCGCAAGGATATGGGGGTTGATATCCCCTTCCCTTGTGGGTGGTGTTGCGAGACAAATCTTCTTTACACCAGCAATAATTGCGGGTATTACGCCCATCAGGACAGAGGAAACGAGCGGGGTCTTGCCGCCCTGCCCTCCTGGCACATATATGCCGGCGGCATCCACGGGGTGCACGAGCTGCCCCAGCAGCCTGCCGGAGGGGTCAGTGGTGATCCATGATTTAGCGGTCTGTTGTCTATGGAAATCCTCAATCTGCCGGGCAGCAAGGTTAAGACTCTGCATAAAGGCACGACTCACCTTGCGACAGGCAGTGGAGATCTCGGCGCGCGTGACCTGAAGTTCTTCTTTTTTCAGACCAGGCGCATCAAACCGCCTGACATAGGAAATCAGCGCCCTGTCGCCGTTTTTTCTGATATCGGCCAGAATTCTTGCAACGCTCTTTTCATCTTTCGCCTTGAACGAAAGCCCGCGGTTTACGATCCGGTCGATCTTCTTTTCTGTTGCACTCGACGGGTAATGCAGGATCAGCATGTCAACTCCGGTTTCCAAAGTTCTGAATATACATAAGTTGAGTAATATAACCCCCCTTAAATGTCAAAACAAAAAGATGACCACATCTGAAAACAACGCCGCTCCATAAATAATGAGATATTAAAGCGTGAAAAACCCTAAGGAACGGGAACTAAATATGAACTAACGCAACCTCCTGTTTTATGATATAAGAAAAATGAAGGACCAAACCAGTTGGAGCCAATCTCATGACCCGAAAGGAGACTTCTATGTTTACACCCTATGCCTGCCGTGAGGAGAGGATTATTGTTGATCAGAAAATTATTAAGAAATACACGCTTTCCACGTGGGCTGACAAGTTCAAACTCGGCACCGCGGGGTACAGGGACCTTCTGGACATCAATGATATGCACAGCCCCGAAGTCCCCTTCAATACTGTCACTCTTGCGTTGATTGCATCCGCCAAGGCGGACTTGATGCTCGAAATGGGACTGAAGAGCAACCATATCGGCGGGGAGGTGCGCCCGCACACCCGGGAGTTCATTAATCTCGCTGCCCGGATCTATGCAGCGCGGGGCATCAGCGTGCACCTGCGGGCAGGAGAGGCAACCACGACACCCATCTGGTTATCTTCCTACGGGGTTTTCTATTATGAGATTGACGCCGGCGAGAACTTCACCGCTTCACACTCCCAGAACTTCAAGGGAGGATGGAAACCGATGGACGGAAGCGGGATGCAGCTGCTTGAGATGGCGGACCGGATTGCAGTACGTGTCAAGGAACTTGTAAAAAGAGCGGGTGACTCTGGTTATGAGATCCTGCTGGCGCCTTCGGATTCGGAGCTCATCCGCGAGGATTTTGACCCGGTCGGCCCTTATGTAGAGATGTTGCATCAGATCGTTCCGGAGACACTCCTTGATACGATCAGCCAGGCCGCCCACAAGGGTTTTAGGGTCGCGATTTCACCCGAAGGCGGATCCATGGGCAAGACAAGCAGGATGATCTTTGATCGTCTTTCCATATCGTGCGGCGAGACCGGAATCGTGCAGTACCTTCACGAAGAGGAACGTTCGGACTACCACGGGATCGGTATCATAGACGGGGAAAACTATGGGGTTGATCCGGGTAAGTGGCAGGTCTATAAGAACATCGGAGCACAGGAACTCTTTCGGGAAGAAAAAGCCGATTCTGTTTTTATCTGGGATCCTGACGGAGACCGCTTCAATATAGTAACAGTTGCGCCTGCAGAAAAGGCGGTCTCCGCCGCCGCCATCGGGCTGGAGACAGAACCCTTAGACGATTCCCGCGTGCTTGTCTATTTTAAGCCGAATCAGATATATTTTATGTTGACTGCCCTGAGACTGGAAGCCCTTGCAGCAGCCGGAACACTGGAAAAGTACAACTGGATTATTGCGACCACCTATCCCACGTCCAGATCGATCGGGGAGCTTGCCTTGAGCTTTAACCGGCGATTTGGCGTAGATCTCAAGACGTACCAGACGCCGGTGGGGTTTAAGCATTTTGGAAATACGATTAAGCGCCTTGAAGCTCAACTTTCTTCAGGGGCGGAAGAGGTCGTTCTAAAAGACGTATTGGGAAAGAAGCATAACATGGGACGCGCGCCTCGTGTAATTATTATGGCTGAAGAGAGTGGCGGGGCCGCAATGGGCACAGCCGAGTTCTACGAAAGCGAAAAGGGGAGGGACCGCAGCCTTGGGCTCAAGGAAAAAGACGGGATGCAGATCGGAGTTCTGACCCTTGCCCTTGCCGCGGAATTGAAGCTCAAGGCAAAAAGCCTTGCGGAATACTACATGGAAAAGATTGAGGAAAACCGTATCATATACCGGCATTACATGAGAGTGGACGTAAAGCTCTTTGACGAATCCCTGAGGGGTGAGGCGCGGGCGTCCGCCGAGGCCGCAGGGAATCTGCGGAAGGACAAGATGGTCAATTTCTACCGTTCGCTTACAAAGCTCTCCCCTGACATGGCCCGAAAGAAACTGCAGGATGCGATGGATGTGGAAGTCCCGGAGATCAAGAGTCTGTTCTGGGGAGGTGACGGCACGTACATGGATTTCGGGGACATGTGGTTTGGACTCAGGGCCTCCGGCACTGACGCGGTCCTCCGGTTCTACATAGAAGGTAAGGAAAGAGATCGTCTCAACGCCCTAAATCAGGGATTTATCAATACAAGAGTGTAGCATTTCGTGATTGCCGATTTCTTGAAATATGGGTTCGGTCAAAAATAACCGTTCCTTATTGTCCCGAAGCTATTTCTCTTTTTTCAGCGCAGAGAGTCTCGCCCTGGCGTTTTCGGCATGTTTGCCTTCAGGGTATTTTTCTATGATCTCCTGGTATATGCTCATGGCATGCTCATGGTTTTGCTGCAACTCCTCTAATTGTGCGGTTTCGTATAATTCCGCGGCATTGTTTCCCGAACAGCCTGCAAAGGCTATGGCAAGGGCGGCGCAAAATATCAGAACAAGGCGTTTCATAAGGTCTCCTCTAAGGCGAAAACCGCGATTCGGTTCCTGCAAATAACCGTTTTATGTTGTCTTGCAATTTGAAAAACATGAAAAAAGCCATAATTATGGACAAACACAGGTAAAAAATCGACTCCATAAAAAGCCAGACACCGACAGGGAGCAGCACAGCTCCGGTCAGGGAGCCTGCTGATACATATCGCCACCGATGCAGGGTCACGGCAAAACCGATGATCGATAAGAAGAGAGGAACCGGAGCAATCACCACCATGCATCCTGCAGCAGTGGCCACGCCTTTTCCTCCATCAAACTTCAGAAATATGGAATAAAGGTGTCCGAAAAATACGGATAACGCAACCAGACTTACATAGGCTTCTCCCTCCCAGCCGCCATAACGGCCCGCCAGATCAACGGCAAGACAGACCGGGACAAGGCCTTTCAGCACATCTGCGGCCAGTGTAAAGAGCCCTGGTTTTATTCCCGCAAGACGCCAGACATTGGTGGCGCCTATATTCCGGCTCCCGCCTTCCCTGATATTGACGTCACTGCAATACCGGCTCAAAAGAGCGCCAAAGGGGATCGAACCAAGAAAATAAGCTACAATCGGAAGAAAGATATAATCGTACGGCATAGACCGTCAATCCCAAATCNNCCGAGAAATGCTGTTTCATTCCCCTCGTTGCTGATAAAATCATCAAATCCACCTGCGATATAACAATGATGTATTGGAAATAACTCTGCCTTGAATTTCAGATGCGGGTTCTCGTCAGGGTCAAAATCAAAGGCATCAAAGGAAAAAACAAGCCGGTCTTTCAAAAAGGAATAATCCAGCCCGAATCCCCCGGTCGATTCCATTATCCCCCCGCGCAGCGTCAGATCATAGTATCGTTTTGCTATCTGAGCGGAGAACTTCAAGGCGTCGTGGTCTGTCTTTTCTTCCTCTGTTACGGTTGTAACACCATCTACCGTCGTCTTTGTCGTTTTTGAAGTCTTTTTCCCGGCCGGGTCGTCTATCACCTCAAAGAGATAGTATTTGTCCTCTTTCGGCTGGATTCCGATCGAGAGATATGATTTTGTATCTTCGCAACCAAAAAGATACTCTCCCCTGTAGTTCATGAACGTCCTGAAGGTGTCCTGCTTTTGCAGGTAGTCGTTGATACTAGTCAGCGTAGTATTAAGATTTTCTATGGTTTCGTCTTCATTGATCAGCTTTCCAACGGTCCCTTCACCTCTGTTGATCTTGTCGGATATCTCCTTGATCGAGCCCAGTGATTCGTTCAGGTTATTCACGGTTTCGTCTTCATTGATCAGCTTTCCAACAGTCCCTTCACCCTTGTTGATCCTGGTGACGATCTCCTTGAGAGCAACTATTGTGTCCTCCAGATGGACAGAGGTCTCTTTCACGCTCCCTATTATTTCATTGAGGTTTTCCTTGTTCGAAGAACCTGCTTCCTTGAGATCCCTGGAGAACTGGGTCAGGTTGGCAATCATCTCATTGATCTTCTCGTTGTTGTCCCTGAGCGTATTGTTCAGGGATATCGTGAGTTCCCGCAGGTTATTCACAATAACCTGAAGGGACCTCTTTCCTTCCTCGCCGCCAAGGGTCCCTGCAAAGGACCCGCTCACCGTTTTTACGTCCTCTCCTATTTCTGAAAGCTGGTTCAACAATCTATCAACATCGGCCGCAGACATGGTATTTGCTATCTCGTCGCCGTCTTTGAGCGGGACTGCCGTGTCAGAGCCCAGAATAATCTCCAAGTATTTGTCGCCCAACATCCCCTTGGTTCGGATGGCCGCCTGTACGTCGCTGCCTACTTCTATGCCGTTTTGAATGGCCAGAACAAGCCTTGCCTTGCCCCTTTCAAGCGCTATGGACCTGACAGTCCCCACTTCAACCCCTGCGATCTCCACCGCTGCATCCCTGGCAAGACCTGCAGCGGAATCAAAAAAGACGCAGAGTTCATAAACTCCCTGTCCGCCGAATTTGAAGTTACCGACCCGCGTCGACATATAGGCCAGTATTATCATACCAATAAAGACAAAAATGCCTACCTTGGCCTCTGAACTCAGTCTGGGCACTTAGACCTCCGGGTCTCCAATCGGGCCTTGAGATATCCCCTTTATGAACTGCTGCACAACAGAATTGTCGGAAGATCTGAGCTGGTCAGGCGTTCCGGTCTCAATGATCTTCCCGTTGTAAAGCATCGCGATCTTGTGGGCAACCTTGAACGTCGCCTTGATATCATGGCTGATTATAACATACGTCGCCCCGGTCTGCCCCTGGGTTTCACTGATCAGGGCATCTATGGCATCAGCCATTATAGGATCCAGACCGGTGGTCGGTTCATCGAACAGGATGATTTTTGGATCCAGGACAATCGCGCGGGCCAGACCCACCCGTTTACGCATGCCGCCGCTCAACTCGGAAGGCATTTTGTGACTCACGTTGGTCAGACCCACCTGTCGCAGTTTCTGTTCTACAATCTCAGAGATAAGGTTTGGTTTTATGGAGGTGTGTTCTTTCAGAGGAAAGGCGACGTTTTCGCCCACACTCATAGAATCAAAGAGGGCGGCATTCTGAAACAGCATGCCGAAGACCTTTCTCACGTCATTCAACTGGCGGTCATTAAGCTTCGCAATGTCAGTGCCGTCTATCAGGATTTGGCCCTTGTCCGGTTTCAGCAGGCCGATTATGTGTTTCAGCAGCACGGACTTACCCCCGCCGCTCCGTCCTATGATAACAGTGATCCTGCCGGAATCCACAGACAGATTAACGCCGTCAAGAACCTTTTGGCCCTTGAATGACTTGCAAACGTCAACAAGTTCGATCACAGAGTGTCCGAGCATCTATCCTCTCAGTGTTCATGGGCCAGGGGCTTGCAAAGGTCTATGAGGAAACAGACCCCAGGTACTCCCGGACTTTCGGAGCAAGGCCGATTGAGTTGGTCGCCTCAAACAGCTTTACTCCCTCCTCGTAACCCTGGGCTGTGATACGATCTGTGTAAACACGGTCTATCTTGTTGAACCTGTCTGCAAAAACCTTGTTGGCCTTTTTGATATTTCCTCCCGTATTTCCGGTCTCTTGCGCCCATCTTGTCATCTCTTCCCAGAGCGAATCAGGAAGCCCGCGATAAGACCGGGTGATATAATCCTTGTCAGAGGTAGCTAAGGCGTTGCCATTTTCGTTCATGGCAATTCCAAAGGATATGTTCTGCCAAAAGGTCCCCACGTTCCCTTTGCGGATTCCATAGTTGATGAACTGGCGGATCTTGCCAAGGGAGGTCCCTGTAATCCCATGCTGGGCAATATCCGCATCCCACGGCTGAATTGCGTCCCAGATGCTTTTTGTCAGATCAAGCTGGATCCCTTCATGTGCTGCTCCGAAATAGGTGCCGTGAATCGACCCGTTATTGATTGCGAGCAGATCAGGATGGAGTCCGGCCGTATTCAGTTTTCCGATAAACCAGGCCGCCTCTTCCGGCTGTGTAAAACCTTCGGTACTCCCTTTTTTTGCCCCGATTTCTCCAAGCTCCACTTCCAGGCAATAGCCGGCATCCTGAATCGCTTGGGCCAGTTCTTTTGTTGCATCAAGGTTCAGTTCGTTTTCCATGTGTGAGGCGTCAATGGCAAACGAGGTAAAACCGGCATCCAGTTGCGCAGCAATGAGATCTCTGACCTCCGCCACCTGATCAGGGTTCTTCACGGTCAGATGATCCGCATGCACGGCAAACGGCACCGCAGTATTTCCAATTGCCTCATTTACGGAGACAATATACTCAACAAAGGTCTGTGGAGTGAATTCCGTATAGGTCAATTCTGATTTTGCAATCTCATACATAACCGGCGCGCCTGTAACCATCGAGGCACGGGCAATCCCTTCTGCAGGGAGCCTGCACCGGCAGTTGCAGGCAATAATCATGGCGTGGTTCGCCTTGGCGGTCTTGATCAGGGGCCTGCCGTTTATCAGAGGCGTCTTTATGTTCGGAAATCTTTTCCTGACCTTTTCCGGTATGAATTTGTCAAATTCCATCCTGCACCTCCTGTTTATTGAGCGGTTATTTGATCATTGGTCGAGTAATCAAGTAACATAATTGTCATTATAAGCCGCGATTGTATTCCGTCCCCGTTCCTTAGCATCTTTCTTGAATTGGCTGGTTCTGCGAATAGCAAGCCTCACATTAGTAAATCCTTTCGCAATTCATCGACAGTGTGAAAAACCGGCATACTACTTTTATTTTCGGCAAACGCCTCTAACGTCGTTTCGTTTGGATTTTCAAGAAGATGCTGAATTTCTTCATCTTCTATAATATAGCGAGCTACTGCCAATCGAGCGCTTATAGGTAATGCACAGAATACACGATAAAAAGCTTCTGCAGTACCCATGGATTTTACTGACTTATTCGTTAATGCAGTCATTTCAATATCTCTTGCTGATAGGTTTGGAACGAGGACTATATCTACAGATAATCCTTTGCCAACAGCTCTGCTATCTGAACCGCGTTCGTCGCCGCCCCTTTGCGGATGTTGTCCGCTGCGATCCACATATTGATTCCGTTTTCGATTGACTCGTCCTCCCGTATCCGCCCGACAAGGGTATCGTCTATGCCTGCGGCATTGATTGCAAGCGGGTAGACATTCTCGGAAGGATTATCGACCAGTTTGATGCCGGGGGACTTCTCCATGAGCTCTTTTACTTCTGCTGGTGTCATCTTTTTGTGCGTCTCAATATTTACGGATTCGGAGTGCCCGAAAAAGACAGGCACCCGGACCGTGGTTGCCGTGACTCCTATTGTATCATCTTCCAGGATCTTCCGGGTCTCATGGACCATCTTCATCTCTTCTTTGGTATACCCGTTATCGAGAAATACGTCGATGTGCGGAAGGCAGTTAAAGGCAATCCTGTGGGGATATACCTCGGTCTTGTAGTCAAGGAAGTTGATCATGGCACGTGTCTGATTGAAGAGTTCATCGATTGCTTTCTTCCCGGTGCCCGAGACGGCCTGGTATGTGGAGACCACAATACGTTTGATCCCTGCCTTTCGGTGGATGGGGGCCAGGGGCACAACCATCTGTATGGTCGAACAATTCGGGTTGGCAATAATCCCCTTGTTCGTGTACCGGGCAATCGCATGGGGATTCACCTCCGGGACAATCAAAGGGACATCAGGGTCCATGCGCCATGCGCTCGAATTGTCAATCACCACGCACCCGGCCCTGGCGGCAAAGGGCGCAAAACGCTCGCTCGTAGACCCTCCTGCGGAAAAAAGCGCGATATCTATCCCCTCAAAGGAGTCTTCCGTCATCTCCTGAACAACGACCTGGTCCCCCCTGAACTTCAGTTTCTTTCCCGCAGAGCGGCTCGACGCGAGAAAGGTTATCTCTTTTACCGGAAAATCCCGTTCATCGAGGCAGGTAATCATCTGATTCCCCACAGCCCCGGTAGCTCCCGCCACTGCAACATTAAACAATCTGCTCATCTTCTTTACTCCGCTATCACCTTGTTTCAGCCTACAACGCCTCTGTCACCATATCTCCGACCTCTGAGGTGCTGAATCCCATCTTTCCGGCCGAAAGGCTCGCAAGTCTTTCTTTTACTACTTTTTGTACTGCTTTTTCTATCCTCACCGCTGACCCTGTTTCACCGAGTGTGTCGAGCATAATCTGGGCCGCGCATATCGCTGCGAGCGGATTGATGACACCTTTCCCCTGATACTTGGGAGCAGAGCCCCCGATAGGTTCAAACATGGAGACCCCTTCAGGATTGATATTCCCGCCTGCGGCGATTCCCATCCCTCCCTGTATCATGGCGCCAAGATCGGTTATTATGTCGCCGAACATGTTGTCGGTAACAATGACGTCAAACCACTCGGGATTTTTTACCATCCACATACAGGTAGCGTCCACGTGTGCGTAATCAGTCGCAATGTCGGAGTATTCCTTTCCCACTTCATAAAACGTGCGTTCCCACAGGTCAAATGCATAAGTCAGGACATTTGTCTTCCCGCACAGGGTAAGCTTCTTTTCTCTGTTCCGTTTTCTGCAGAATTCAAATGCAAAGCGAATGCAGCGTTCAACGCCCTTTCTCGTATTTATTGACTCCTGAACAGCCACCTCGTCCGGTGTCCCTTTTTTCAGGCACCCGCCGGCCCCGGCGTAAAGCCCTTCGGTATTTTCCCTGATCACGACAAAATCTACATCCTCCGGTCCCTTGTCCTTCAATGGACAGTCAACCCCCTCATAGAGCTTGACAGGGCGAAGATTGATATATTGATCAAGGGAAAACCGAAGGTTGAGAAGTATCCCTTTTTCCAGGATCCCGGGTTTTACATCCGGATGTCCTATTGCCCCGAGATAGATGGCATCCGCTTTCCGCAGGGATTCTATTGTGTCATCAGAAAGCGTTTCGCCTGTGGCCTTGTAGTGTTCGCCTCCGAGATCATATTCCGTAAATGCAAGATCAAAGTCCGACAGCCCGGAAGCAGCCTTGAGGACCTTTATCCCTTCAGCAACCACCTCCGGACCGGTCCCGTCTCCCGGGATCACCGCAATGTTATAGGATTTCGTCATATATCAGCAGCCTTTCTATATAATTTTGTCAGATGACAGCTCATG
>MAXM01000223.1:347-3980 GCA_001751015.1 Desulfobacterales bacterium C00003106 | reverse complement strand
CAAATCTATGCGCCTACTTGGGGAAGTTATTCCATCCCCGTTCCTTATCCTGGTTTTTTCAGCACATACGGCATCAATCCGCCCGCATCTATCAGCTCATTCATGAAAGGCGGAATGGCCGCGACTCCGAACGTTTCACCCGTTGTGTTGTCATGGATCGTCCCTGTGGCCGCGTCCACGGATACAACATCCCCTTCATTGATCGAACGGGCTGCATCAGGAGACTCGAATATGGCCAAGCCGGTATTAAAGGCGTTTCTGAAAAAAATACGGGCAAAACTCTCTGCTATGATGCAGGAGATCCCTGCCGCCTTGATGGCGATGGGGGCATGTTCCCTTGATGAACCGCAGCCGAAATTCCTGCCCGCGACCAGGATATCCCCAGACTGGATCTTTTCGCAAAATCCCGGGTCAATGTCCTCCATCACATGCGCGGCGAGTTCTTCCGGGTCGGATGTCACGAGATATCTCGCTGCAATAATGGCATCCGTATCAATATTCTCTCCAAACCTCCAAACTTTTCCTTCAAACTTCATGAGTCTCCGTCCCCGTTCCTAACCTATGCCTCTAAATAGGCCAAAGCTTCTTTACGACTCAATAGAGGACTTTCCTTGCCTTCATCCATTGCTTTACTCAGACAATAGTCTTCCATTGCTTCAGATAATTCCTTGGCAGAAGCGTCATCTTCTATGAATAGTTGTTTCCACAATTCAATGGGAACAACAACTCCTTTTAGCTGACCCTTCTTATCTGTCAAATATTCAAGTTCAAACATGAATACTTCTCCTGCAATGAATCAATCCGCAACTATCCATCATTGCGCCCATGCACCTTCAGCGCCACACTCCAAGTCCCCTCAGCGCTGTTTCTACAGTTCCTCCGGGCCTGCAATCCGGCCGAGGATCGCCGAGGCGGCCGCAACCGCGGGGTTGGAAAGGTATACCTCGCTTTCGGGATGCCCCATTCGACCCACGAAGTTCCGGTTTGTTGTTGCAATCGCTCGCTCTCCGGGCGCAAGGATTCCCATGTGTCCCCCGAGGCACGGGCCGCAGGTCGGGGGGCTGATGATTGCCTTTGCCGCAAGAAAGATATCGAACAGGCCTTCTTCCATTGCCTGCCGGTAAATCGTTGGAGTCGCGGGGATTATGATCAGCCTGACGTGGGGATCGATGGTCCGGCCTTTCAGGACCTTTGCGGCCAGGCGAAGGTCGGAAAGCCTTCCGTTTGTGCACGATCCTATCACTGCCTGGTCAATCCGGACATCTCCGGCTTCGGAGATCGGCCGACTGTTTTCAGGCAAATGCGGAAATGCGACCTGAGGCTCAATCTGAGACACATCATATTTTTTGACCTCCGCATATACGGCGTCCGCATCGCTTGCGTAGAAGGTGCATGACCGTTTCGCGCGGGCCTCCACATAGCTGCGGGTAGTCTCATCAGGAGCAATGATGCCGTTCTTCGCACCTGCCTCAATCGCCATGTTGGCCATGGTCATGCGGTCGGACATCCCGAGAGACGTGATTGTATCGCCTGTAAATTCCATTGCCTTATACAGGGCGCCGTCGACTCCGATCTCTCCGATTGTATAAAGAATCAAATCCTTTCCGCCAACCCACTTCCGCAGCTTGCCCGAATAGACAAACTTGATCGATTCCGGGATCTTGAGCCATGCCTCGCCTGTAATCATGGCTGCGGCGATATCAGTGCTCCCCATTCCGGTCGAAAAGGCCCCTAGCGCGCCGTACGTGCATGTGTGACTATCTGCGCCAACCACAAGCTCTCCGGGAAGCACCATCCCCTGTTCAGGAAGAAGGGCGTGCTCTATGCCCATTTCCCCCAGTTCAAAGAAATGGGTAATCTGATGCTTGCGTGCAAACCTGCGGAGGATCTGGGTCTGTATCGCGGACTTGATGTCCTTGTTCGGAACAAAATGATCTGCAACCAATGCTATTTTATCCGGATCAAAGACCGATTCCACACCTGCCTCTTCGAGGATCTTGATAGCAATCGGAGCGGTTATGTCATTTGCGAGCGCAAGGTCGATCTTGACGGTTACAAGTTCTCCCGGCGTCACGCTATCCCTGCCTGAATGGGCGGCCAGGATCTTTTCGGTAATTGTCTGTCCCACAGTCTTATGTATGTCCTTCCGATGGTTTTTCGTGTTCAGATTCAAGAGGTCTTCTGCTCTTGTGATAAAGCGCAACAACAGGACCTGATAAGATATAGACCAGTCCAATAAAGAAAAAAGCCACACTCGGTTCATAGGCGATCACGCTGAATATCAGGACTACCGCCACCAGGCCATTGAATTGCCTTTTTCTAAAAATATGCGATTTCTTGAGGCTCACGTACCTGATGGTGCTTACCATTAAGAATGAAAGCACATAGATGAGCGCGAGTATGATTATGTTCCGTTCAACGCCTATTTGCTCTATCCGGTTGACAAAGAGTATCATCGCGGCAATCATACAGGCGGCAGCCGGGATGGGAAGACCTATAAAATGTTCATCGTGCGAACTATCCTTCTGCACATTGAATCTGGCGAGACGCAGGACCCCGCACGCTACAAATAGAAAGCCGGCCAGCCAGCCGAGCCTTCCGAACGGCTTGAGCGCCCACAGATACGCAACCACGGCAGGAGCAACTCCAAAGGATATTGCGTCGCATAACGAATCGTATTCAACGCCGAATCTGGTTTCCGTGTGTGTGGCCCGCGCAACCTTTCCATCAAGATTGTCAAATACGGCCGCAACCATAATAGCGACAGCGCTCCTTACAAATTCACCCTGCATGGCAGCGACGATGGCATAAAAGCCGCAAAACAGGTTGGCCGAGGTAAAAAGACTCGGAAGAATGTAAATACCGCGTTTCGTATCCCCTTTCCTGAAACTCATTTTCCTTTTCATGGCATATACCCCAAAATTGTTTCCCCTGCCCGCGCCTTTTGCCCTTTTGATATTTTTATTTCAGTGTCCGCAGGCAGATAGAGATCAAGCCTTGATCCAAAACAGATCAGGCCGAATCGAGCCCCCTTGTGTACCATCTCTGCCTTCTTAATCGTGCAGATAATTCTCCGTGCGACAAGCCCCGCTATCTGGACCACCCAGAGGCTGCGGTTCTTTTCCGCAGTGATCTTCACTGCGTTATGTTCGTTCTCCACAGATGCCTTGTCCAGGTTTGCCGAAAAAAACTTGCCCGGATGATACAAAATATCTTCAACGCGCCCGTCAAAAGGGATTCTATTCACATGAACATTGAATATTGACATAAAAATGCTTATTTTAAGCGTTTCCTTATCATCAAAAGGGTCTTTCACCCTTTCACCTGCAATAATTACCCTGCCGTCGGCAGGCGAAACTATCGCATCAGGGTCCGGCGGCGCAGTCCTGTCCGGATCTCTGAAGAAAAAACAGACAAACAGCGTCAGCACCGCGAACAACAGAGCAGGCAGGGTCAATCCTAAAACGACCAGTACAACGGTCGTAAATGCCGGGGCAAAGATAAAAGGATAGCCCTCTTTTGCAATGACAAAACCAGCACGGCCCATCCCGGATGTATTGTCTTGTTTCATTTTTCGCTGAATTCCGAATAATTATCTGTTTGTCAAGTAAGGGCTCGGTCAAAAATAACCTG
>MAXM01000223.1:0-229 GCA_001751015.1 Desulfobacterales bacterium C00003106 | reverse complement strand
AAGATATGGTGAAGTCGGGATGCAAAAATGCCAGGTTATTTTTTGCCGAGCCCTAAGGGACTCGGAACGAAACAATTGCCGGAGATTGCGCAGAATTCCAAGTATTACCCCAACTTTGATAAGTTACCTTTTTGAAATTATTATACCGAATGACCGCGTTTGTCAACCGTTCTTCTCTCGTGCCATCTTGTTTGTTTGCGCTCCCGACCTTAGGGCTCGCTCAAAAATA
>MAXM01000222.1 GCA_001751015.1 Desulfobacterales bacterium C00003106 | reverse complement strand
AGATCAAAATTCGTTGGCCTTTTCAGCAAATCATCAGGATGATATCCCATGAAGAAAATCGCGAGAGTATTGGTTGCAACAGTTCCCGTTTTGTTCCTTGTCTGTTCTTGTGCGCCAAATCTCGGTCTGCAGGCGCCCAGGTACTCTGATGACGGTCAGGTCTTTGCGTATCTGTCTTCTAATAAAAAGCATAGTCAGCATATCAGCTTTACCCTTTCGGCGATCGGTTTCATGGATGAAAACGGCAAATGGTATGATGTCATGCTTCATCCGCTCGCTATCAGTTCAGGAGAGCTTTCGACTGGTCAGATCAAACTCAAGGAGTTCTATCTTCCCGAAGGAAAGTACAAAAAAACGAGATGGGTCATCTCTGAAGCAGGCTATCTGGATCAGAATAAACAGTATGTCAGGCTTAACCTTCCTGATCAGGTTCACCATAAAACAACGAGCGGCAGGGTATTTGTGGACAGTGATTTCCGGATTTTCTCCCGTGAAAGCCTCTGCCTGTTTGCGCAATGGGATGTGGACAATTCAATTGAAGATAAACATCTTTTTGCGCCAAAGCTGACTGTGGAACCTCAGGGAATGGCAATAGAAAATGTCTTGGCCTATGTCTCCAACGAAGCCTCCAATTGCGTGACAATAATAGACAGGCAGGAAGACGAGGTAGTAGGAACCATTGCTGTGGGGAAAGCGCCGAGGGGAATTACGGCAAGGAGAGATCGCGCGACGGTCTATGTCGCGAACTCAGGTTCTAACGATATCTCTGTAATTGACACATCCGTAAACCGGGTGATCAACAGGATCGGGAACCTTGGCAACGCGCCGGAGGATTTCGCATGGTCATGGGACAACAATCTGCTTTATGTGACCAATCCTCATTCGAACAACGTGTCGGTAATAGATGCTGATTCCGGCATGGTGATCAGTCGAATAAACGTAGGCAACAGACCTACCGGAATTGTGGCCGACAAAGACCGTCAAAAGATCTATGTTGCAAATACCGACTCGCTAACCATATCCGTTATTGATACAAATACCCAAACGGTTGACAATACGTTCACCGTTAGTTCAAGTCCGCGGTATATGGCGCTTTGTGATGACCGCCTTTACGTGGCGAATGAGACCATGGATGAAAATATATATGTTGTTGAACTGCCGGAATACTCTGTCAGTGCAATAAGTGCGGGGTTCAGCCCCGGGTGGCTGGTCTGCGGCCTGTCAAATAGAGTCTACGTGGCGAATGCGCCCGGCAATGAGGTCTCCTTCCTCTACACAGCCGCAGAGATGATTACGCGGACCATACCTGTCGGACATCTCCCGGCAGGCATGGCTGTTGATCCCATAAGAAGGAAGCTATACGTGGCAAATAGCCGGTCAGGGAATGTATCTGTAATAGACGTCACGGCAGAGAGGTGGAAAAAGACCATTCAAACAGGGAACAAGCCACATGCCATAGCCCTTATCGAGGAGTAGTTTTCCCCTAATCCCCGTATGGCCTTTCACTTGCCCGAGGTTTTGAGAAGATCATGCCAAAGGCTGGAATGATACGAAAGATTCTGTTTTGCGGTGATATGACTAACTGCCGGGCGGTTGCTTTAGTGTTGATACTTGCATTGTCTCAGAGCGTTCATGCCGAAGACAGTATAACGGGTTCTGCTCAGATTCTTTGGAGATCAACCTCAACTGAAGCAGACCGCGAAAAAGATAAATCGATCGACCTCCATCAGGTTTACAATATCAATCTGAATAAGGACATTACATCCAAGGTCTCTTTTGCGGCGGATATGGGAGTCAACTCCACCAAGACCAGGACCGAAGATACCAGCGGGGATACCGATACGACCCGAACGACCCGCCTCTTTCCCCAGTTTCGTCTCAATGTGGCAAACGAATACTTTGACGCAAACTGGGGTTATCAACTGGATGAAAGAGGTCTTGATCTCGATCTTCTCGGGATGTCTTCAGATGAAGACCGTCTCACCAACGAAACATGGACAGGCAGCATCTCCACAAACCTTAACGAATATCCGAAGCTTAGAATTCGGTACGACAAAAGCAGAGACTTCGATGACCTTTCCCCTCACAAGGAAGACACGCGGTCCGAGGTTCACGAAGAAACATTTGATTATACGTATAGATTCGTGGATGTTACAGCAAGACACCTTGAAGACGAAACTGCCAACCTTGTAGATGACAGCACACAGACTGCAACAAACGATGAAGCAAGACTTCAGTTTGCCAAGTCCCTTTGGGCCAACAGGATTGCTACATCAGGAAGTTACAGGTGGTCAGATGTAAAACAGAAAAGTGTCACCGGCAGTCAGGATGTTGAATTCGACATCAAAAGAGACGCAAGGAGAGGTCTATATGCCAAAGACACGGCGCCGATAGATGGAGAATTGTCTGTTGAGCAGCAGTTAATCGACGGAAACACCGTCGTCCGGACACCTTCTGCGATAAACATCGGCGCGCGAGGAAGCGAGGATGAACATAACATCGGCGCGGAACTTTACGATTCCGAGTCGGTGGCGAAAATCTATGTCTATACTGACACCGTATATGCCGACAATGACAGGAATCCTGTCCCGTGGGCGGTATACTCGGCCGATGACAATACTCCTGCAACCACCTGGACGCAGATCGGAGCTGCCGGAGTCATCACGAGGTATGTTGAGGATAAGAGAAGGTTCGAGATATCCTTTCCTTCGATCAGCAGGAAGTACTTCAAGGTAGTAAACACTGCAAAGGCGATTAAGCAGGATCTATATGTCACGGAGATTGAACTGATAGGTGTTAAAATCCAGCCTTCCGACACTACGGATAGAAACGAGATTACGAGAGAAAATATTGTTTTCAATGCCGGTGTGAGGCCGACGGACTGGTTGAATATTACATACTACTTTACAGAAGACGAAAACAAGACCGATTCGGATTCGGATTCAGACAAAACAAGGGAGAGTTCCCATAATATCAGCGTCCGGGGTGATCTGGATTTGAGCGCAACCATGGCGGCCTGGGCGCAGATTCAGAGACGGTTTGAAAAGGATTCGGCGGAAACCGAGGACAGGACCACGGACACCTATTCCCTGCACCTCGACTACATTCCCATTGACACGCTCATTACAGGTCTTTCTTTCAATCATTCAGAGCCCAAAAAGGGGTCCGAAACCGAGTCAAGAACAAGTACTTCACTCCTCCATATCGTTGCAATTCCGTACAAAGGTGTTGAGCTCACCATAGATGGAAATCTCAATTATACAGACAACCTCGTATCTGACACTGAGACATTTACCAAAACCTTTGATTCAGATCTTCGTTTGGAGCTGACCAGGACATTGACAGCCGAATTCAGGTATACCGCGAATCAGGCAACTACTAATGTAAAAGACGGCCCTGATATATCCGGGCGGGATTTCAACTTCGAGTCGGAAATCTATTACCGTCCGATCCGGAGCTTGTATTTCAGATCATCTTATGAATTGCAGAGAGGCGAGGGGGGAGAATGGACCGGTATCAACCAGTATAATATCAACTGGATTATGACGCAGAAGCTTAGGCTTAATCTGGACTACAGGCAGAAGAGAACTCCTGAGGGTAAGCAGCACTATTCTTCTGATTTGACGTGGAATCACCTATCCCCGTTCCAGCACTACTCGGGAGCGGTCACGACGACTTTTTCTCCTGATTTGACATGGAATTTGAGCAAAATATTCGTCCTGAGATTCCAGTACAATCGGAATCGCGAGAAGGCTGATGTTGTTACAAAGACCGAGACGTTTACAGCTACCTTATCTGCAAGGTTCTAGCAAGATATGGAAGGACAGGGCCATGACGAAACATAAAAACATAAAGATCGATAAACCCGGCATTGATTATGTAAGGATTCTGTTTCTGTCGGTCATTGCGCTTCTTTTTCTCGGTGGTTGCAAACAGGTTTTGAGCTATCTTCATCCCACCGCGGATTTTACCTACGTCAAAAGGGTGGCTATTGCGCCTTTTATCAACCTTACTAATGATAAATTCGCCGGAGGCAAAGTCAGGAATGTTGTAGCCACCGAGGTGCTGAGATGTGGCGTGTTTGATGTGGTTGAGTTCGGAGAGGTGGTAAAGGTCTTGCGGGAGGAGGGGATGAAGGATGACGGACAGATCAGCAGACATATTGCGGCAAGGGCCGGAAAGCGCCTTAATATACAGGCAATATTCATGGGTTCCGTGCTGGAATACGGGGTTACACGTGTTGGCGGCAGTTCAGTGCCGGAGGTTTCGATTTCCATGAAACTGGTGGACACGAATTCATATACCATCCTTTGGGAAGCAACTCACAACCGCAAGGGAACCAATGTTCTCAACCAGTTATTTGGCGTACGACGATGGACCCCCGAAGACCTGTGCAAAAAGGTAGTCATAGAGATGCTCGGGACGCTTTTTGGTTAAGAGCTGTTATAGACCTTCACATAAAT
>MAXM01000221.1 GCA_001751015.1 Desulfobacterales bacterium C00003106 | reverse complement strand
CTATTTTGATGCTTTTGTGATTTGAGATCGGGCAAAGGTGGCCTGAAGCTGTGATGCATGGTTGAGGAAGTTGTTTCGTCCCCGTTCCCAAGTCAAGAGGTCAAAGACTTGACATTGTCCCATTGCCCACTTATATTTAATAAATATGTTATCATCTCTTCTCGATCCGACAAGGGCATCTTGTCATAAATACCGCCCGAACGGGATCTTATTTTAATGACGGGGTTCGCTCCCCCCAAAATGCATGTTTGTGCGGGCGCCCGGCTTTCGCAGGCCGGGTTGCGGGCTTTCCGTAAAACAATACAGCAATGAGAAACAATGGCTACTGACTATTATAAGACTCTTGGCGTAGGCAAAAAGGCCGATGACACGGATATCAGGAAGGCCTACCGCAAACTGGCCATGAAATACCATCCGGATCACAACAAAGACAACAAAGAGGCCGAAGACAAGTTCAAGGAAATAAGCGAGGCGTATGCCGTATTGAGCGACAAGGAAAAAAGACAACAATACGATACGTACGGCGCATCCGGATTTCATCAGAGGTACAGCCAGGAAGATATTTTCAAAAACGTAAATCTCTCGGATATACTAAAGGAATTCGGATTCGGGAATAATATCTTTTCGCAAGGGGCGGGCGGAAGAACCTGCCGCAGGTTTTCTTTCGATTCCGGACAACAGCCATTTGGTAACTATTCACAGCCTCAACAAAGACCGATCAGGGGCGCCGACGTTACATACACACTTCCCACAACGCTGGAAGATGTCCTTTCAGGGGCCTCAAAGATGGTTGCGCTGCAAGGAGAATCCGGACATCAAGACAGGATCTCCGTCAAGATCCCAAAAGGCATGACCTCCGGCAAAAAACTCCGGCTTGTAGGAAAAGGAAGGCCTGGTGCGTTCGGAGGGCCAAAAGGCAACCTTTACATAGAGATCAAAGTCCTGCCTCATCCGGTCTTCACACTCGAAGGCACTGATCTGATTATCGAACGAAAAATAAAACTGACCGAGGCGATACTCGGCACGAAACTGGAAGTTCCGACCTTGGATGGAAAAGATATCGCTCTCAAGATCCCGCCAGGCATCCAGAGTCACACAAAAATGCGTCTAAAGGACTATGGAATACCTCTGATGGGAAGAAGCGGAAGAGGGGATCAATATGTGCGTGTCGTAGTTACCATGCCCAAAAAACTCGCCAAAAAACAGAAAGAACTCATACAAAAGCTCTCTGATTCCGGTCTGTAGCATAATCGGGCTTGTGCAAGCCATGAGAGTTCAGGGTTCTGAGTTCAGGATAATCTTGAGTTTTTCCAGATTATTCCTTTCACCTACAACAATTACGATATCTCCTGCCTCAATCGTTGCGCGGGAAGAAGGATTGAAGAGCATGTCGCCGCTATCCTTTTTGACCGCTATGATAATCAGATTCAAATCCCGTCGTATCCCGGAATCCTGAAGCGGGATTCCTATCAAACGGGAAGAGGCCTTGACAGAGATCTCTTCCATCTGAATATCGATATTTTTGTCCATCATAGCGAGATCCAGGAAGTCGGTTAGGGCCGGACGGAGTATCATCTGGGCCATACGCCTTGCGCCTATGCGATACGGAGAGACGACCTTGTCGGCCCCGGCCCGAAGCAATTTTCTTCCCGAACCCACGTCGCTTGATCTTGCCATGATAAAGAGGCCGGAATTAAGACCTCGTGCGCTTAGTGTAACGTAGACATTGTCCCTGTCATTCCCCAACACCGTAATGAGAGACCCGGCATGCTCAATGCCGGCTGCTGTCAGGGTCTCTTCGTCCGTGGCCTCGCCTGCAACATGAAGGACTCCCTTCTCATGCAATAATGCAGTCTTTTCCGGATCTTTTTCAATCACGACAAGTTTAAGGGACTTTGTGGAAAACATACTGCATATAGTTTCACCGACACGGCCGTACCCGCAAACAATATAATGATCCTTCAGTTCTTGAATTTTCTTTTCCAACTTGTGCCTCCCCAAGACCTGTCTGAGCCGACCTTCCACAACAAACTGTGCAAGCATGCTGATGATGTATACAATGACGCCTACCCCTGCCAGAATCAATACAACAGTGAATATCTTGCCTGTATTTCCCAGCTCGTGAACTTCACTGTACCCGACTGTCGTGAGCGTGATGACGGACATATAGAAGGCGTCAGTAAAATCCCACCCTTCTATGATCATATATCCTATGGTGCCGGAAACGATAATGGCGAAAAAGATCAAGACACAAATCACGGTTTTTTTCCACTCGGGCATGTATTGCTTCCTGATGACGTAGCCGTTCACGGCTTGAAAGGGGAAGTTATTCCGTCCCCGTTCCTTAGGATTGTTCTTCTGACGCTTCGGCCTCCACGGAAAAATCTCCCAGATCGCCGGGCAGGCCTTCAAATACAACCATAAACGGAATTGTCCTGCCTGGTGGCACGTTTACATTGGATTCATTCATCCCGGACGGGTTTGACAGTTTCTCCGTCATCAGGGCAACCGCAAGCCCTTCCAGCTCCGTCTTTGTAAGGACATTTCCGCCATAGACACTCTTTGACTTGATGATATTGCCGGCGTCATCATAGACAACCCCTTTTATGCGAATAAGGCTTCGGTTCCCGGAATAATCGTTTCTTGCGTCTCCCTTGACAACAAAGAGAAGACCGGCCTCGTCATTATTTTCGAAAGACTGTTTGACATTCAGAAGAGCAATTTTCAAATTACCGACATCCTTTGGCGCTGATTCTTCTTCCCCAATGACAATATCAGAATATGGAATCCTGAAGCCGGTTTTGAGCGGGTTAAACAGCGTAAGGGCAGCAAGAACTCCACCTGTAACACAGGTCAGAATCACTACGGCAAGAAGAAAAGGCCTCGGCCTCCTTATTCCCTGCGGTTGAACATCTTCCTCTTCAGACTCAACAGGCAATTCCTTTCGTTTCCTGGTTTCGTCATTATCTTCGGGGAGATCCCACAGGGCATCCTTGTCCTCTGCAATCCCGACAAATTCATCTTTTTCCTCGTCAATCGCTGATTCCGACCCCTTTGTCTCAGAAAGCGGAGGAAGGCTCTCTGTGCCTTGTTCTTCCGATTTGGATTCGCCCTGCTCCTCAAGAAAGACTTCTTCAATATCAAATTCTTCCAGCCCCGGTTCAAGCGCGTCTTCTACACCCTCAGGCTCCGATGCCCGCAGCTCTTCAGGGACCGATGCCTCCTCTTTCGTTTCAGGGCCTTCTGATTCAGGCGCAATCTCTTCAGCATCTCCCTCATCTTCAGAAATAGCAGGCCCGTCATCGGATGCTTCCTCAAGATCAAGTCCTTCCATGTCCAGTTCAAGCGCGTCTTCTATGCCTTCAGGCTCCGATGCCTGCATCGTTTCAGAAAATTCATCCGATTGATCCCCTGTTCTTCCCCCTGATTCAAGCTCTCCCTCGTCAAAATCCGGGAAGTCTTCAATCGATTCCTCATGTTCCGCACTTTTTTCTTCAAGATAATCAAAATCAAAGCTGTCCCCGTCCCCACCCATGTCAGGCAGGGCGTCTTCTTCTCTTGTAGCATCGTCTTCGAGCACGTCTGATCGATCTGAAGATTCAGCGGGGCTCTCAACTTCTGCTGTAGAAGACAGAAGCAGCTCTTTGCCTTGTTCCGCAAGCGCCCTGGAAACCTCAAATACGTGCTTGCAATTGGAGCATCTTACCTTTGAGCCTGTCTCGCTGATCCTCTCGTCATCGACCGCAAATTTGCTTTGGCAGTTCTCACAGGTGATAATCATGATCCTTTCCCCGCAGTTATGGTTTCAAGATGTTAATATCAGGCAATGTTCGGTAATCCTCATCAAAATCGAGTCCGTATCCTACAAGAAATCCACTTTCAACATTAAATCCCTCATAGTCCACCAGGACCGCTCTATCCCGTCGTTCGGTCTTGTTGATCAGCGCACATATTCTTACCGAAAGAGGATTAAATCCCTTCAGATACCTCACCAAAAAAGCGAGTGTCCTCCCCGAGTCCACAATATCTTCAACGACCAGTACATGCTGCCCGTCTATCTTCAGTTCAATGTCCTTGGTGATCTCAACAGTACCCGATGATTCTGTCCCCTCCCCGTAACTGGCGAGACGAATGAAATCAATCCTCACAGGAATGGAAATATCACGCACGAGATCCGCCAGGAAGATAAATGCACCCTTTAAGACACCAATAACAACCGGGTTCTTGCCGGAATAGTCTTTTGAGATGCTACGGCCCAAGAACCGTACCCTTTCCTGAATATCAACACGACTTAAAGCCTGAATAAGTTCCGACATGGTCATCCTTTCAAAACCTGAATTGAGCGTTTCGTTCAACAGTTACCTGAGCGCAGGAGTCGAAAAATTATAGCAATCCATAGAATTATTCTAAGAAAACAGGGCGGAATGTCAAGGACAAAGGCTCACAGCCAATGTCAGTACTGTTTTTAATCAAATTAATAACTCACCGCTTATGGGTCCTGACCCGCAAAATCCCAAGAGAAACCCGGATCAAATGCCCTTGATTATGAGGCGGTCCTGTTGTATCATATTTATGGTCCATTACACCTCGACATATTTTTTGTCGAGGCCTGCGGTTCTTATTTTTCAAAAAGAGACTCTAAGTGAAAATTGTGACAAAAGCAATGCCGAGACCGGAACACAGGAAGGGGCGGCTTGTATCCATACGCGGTTCCGTAGTGGAAGCGACCTTTGAATATCCTCTTCCCAATATCAACAACGCCCTTTGTATCCGGAATGAGAAGGACCAAGAGGTGGTTGTCGAGGTTCAACATCACATAGACGAATCGACTGTGAGGGGAATCGCCATGTCTTCCACCCGTGGGTTAATGCGTGGCATGGCGGTTGAGGACACCGGGTCCCCTCTCAAAGTGCCTGTAGGGGAAGAGACCCTTGGCAGGATGTTCAACGTCACAGGAAAGCCTGTCGACAACAAGGGACGCGTAGAAGCGGCGGAATCGTGGCAGATACACAGGTCTCCTCCGTCTATAGAGTCGCAGGTCATCGACGGTGAAATGTTTGAAACCGGAATCAAGATCGTGGATCTCCTTGCGCCTCTTCCAAGGGGAGGAAAGGCCGGAATGTTCGGGGGGGCCGGTGTCGGGAAAACCGTCCTTATCATGGAGCTTATTCACAACGCCATTGAAAAACACGCGGGGATTTCCGTGTTTGCCGGAATCGGCGAACGATCCCGGGAAGGAAACGAGCTCTGGCAGGAGATGGATAAGGCTGGAATACTGAACAAGACAATCCTTGTTTTCGCGCAGATGAATGAAGCGCCGGGAGCAAGATTCCGTCTCGGACTCACCGCCCTCACAATGGCGGAATACTTCCGTGACGTAAAGCGCACGGATGTGCTTCTGCTCATTGACAACATATTCCGTTTTGTTCAGGCAGGGAGCGAGGTGTCGGGACTCATGGGACGCATGCCGTCGAGAGTGGGTTATCAGCCGACTCTCGCCACTGAGCTGGCGGAGCTTGAGGAACGGATCACATCAACGAGCAACGGTTCAATTACCTCGATTCAGGCGGTTTACGTCCCTGCTGATGATTTTACCGACCCTGCGCCCGCGCACACTTTTTCGCATCTCGATGCATCAATAGTCCTTTCAAGGCTGACCGCGGCGGAAGGTCTCTATCCCGCGATAGATCCTCTCAGTTCCAATTCAAATCTCCTTGATCCATACCAGGTCGGAGAACAGCATTACACAACAGCACAAGAGGTGAAACAGACAATAGCACGTTACAGAGAACTCCAGGACATCATTGCCATGCTCGGCATTGAAGAACTGTCGCAAAAAGAACGGCTGACTGTGGGAAGGGCGCGGAAACTGCTCCGGTTCCTGACACAACCGTTTTTTGTGACCGAGGCGTTCACCGGGCGATCCGGGCAATACGTGCCGCTCAAGGAGACGCTGAAGGGCGCAGAGGAGATACTGGCCGGCAAATGGGACGAAACACCTGAACAGGATTTCTACATGATCGGAAGGCTTGGCGATTGATGGCAACCGGCAAAACAGAATGCTTGCAAAATGACGAGTGATCAATTAAAAATAACAGAGACTCTCTTTTCTGTAAAGATCTTCACCCCCAGCCAGGCTGTGGTCGACGAAAAAATATGCTCTCTTATCGCAGAAGACAGAAGCGGGTATTTCGGAATTCAGGCAGGACATATCAACTTTCTCACGGTCCTTGTGCCAACCATCCTGCGATTCAGGAAGAGATCTGAAAAAGAACGATATATCGGAATCAACGGCGGCATCCTTAAGGTGGAAAATGGATCTGTTACGGTTGCTGCGAGAGAGGCGATAGCAGGAGAGGAGATGGCGGAGTTAGAGGAAATACTCTCCATCGAAATGGCAAAAGAGGCGTCGGATGAAAAAAGGACCCGTATCTCTTTAGAACGTATGGGACTGATGATCATGCGTAATTTCCTCTCATTTGAGCGCATCGGAAGAGCGGCAATGTCTTCAGGGGAATAGTGCAGTGACAAATGAAGGACAGAAGAAATTCCTTGACACGATCAGGCGTAAGCGGAAGCTGTATGAACTCTGTGAAAAGGAGAGCGAGCCAAACTTCTGGTCAGGGATCGCCAAACTCGGGATCATCGGGTGGCTGGTCATTCTTCCAACCATGTTAGGGGCTTTTTCGGGACGGTTTCTCGACAGAAGATTTGACAAAGGCATATTCTGGACGCTCACGCTGATAATGGCAGGGCTTGCCATTGGCTGTTATAATGCGTGGCGCAGTATGAAATGAAGTATCTTGGTTTTTTCATAGCCGGAATTGCGATAGGAACTCTCTTTTTTGCGACACTCGCCTGGCAGATCCGACTCCTTCTTGAAAAAGGGAGCAGGTTGTTCTCCCTGGTTATCGCCTTTGTACGATTTGGTCTCCTGGCAGGCTCATTCTATCTCCTGTTAATCTGCGGCGGGTGGCAGGGAGGGTGCCTTGCGCTTGCAGGGCTTATTGCGGCGCGTTATGGTATAATAAGGAAATACGATCATCAATCATCAATCGTCAATCATCATTCCACAGGTCGTCTTTGACTACCACGGAATTGAAATCACGAGTACTCTCATCTATACCTGGATCGTGATGGCCTTTTTGACAGGCCTGTCATTTGTGATCACAAAAGGAGCAACCATCCGGGGAAAACGCGGCCAGAATGTGCTGGAGATGATAGTGGAATGGGTGCTCGATACAATTGAGGATATAACCAAAACAGATCCGGCGCCCATGCTGCCGCTGGCCGGGACCCTCGCGCTCTTTCTCCTTGTTGCCAATACGATATCCGTTATTCCTGGGATGAGCGCTCCCACGAATGACATCAGCACCACAAGCGCCCTTGCTGTGATAGTATTTTTTGCTGTGCCGTTTTATGGTATTCGCAAGAAAGGGCTTAAGGGATATGTGGCAAACTATGTTCACCCCACTTTTCTCATGCTTCCCTTTAATGTCATAGGAGAGCTTTCACGCACATTGGCTCTTGCAGTGCGGCTTTTTGGAAATGTTATGAGCGGCGAGTTGATTGTCGCCATCCTCTTGCTTCTTGCCGGTCTCTTTGTCCCGGTCCCGATGCTCTTGTTGTCGATCCTGACCGGCGTCATACAGGCATACATATTCTCCATACTCACTATTGTTTACATAGGATCGGGGCTGCGAGTTCAGGAAAAGACGGAAGAGACAAAAAATATCTGACCTTGCTGTTTCTCATCAATGAAAGATTATTTTGCGAAAACTCAAGTAGTTAGCGTCTGAACAAAAGGTCCCTGAATCACGCTTCTCCTGTCATTGCGACCAGGCGGTTCGTTCAGGCGCAACTCAAGAAAAAAGGGGTAATCATGGACACACTGGGGTGGCTTTCACTCGGTTCTATTGTGACCGCAGGATTGACTATAGCGATCGGTTCTATTGGATCGGCGATCGGCGAGGGAAAGGTTGCGGCATCCGCGCTCGATGCCATTGCGCGTCAGCCGGAACAGCGGGGGACCATCACAAGAACGTTATTTGTATGTCTTGCCATGGTCGAGTCGACCGCGATCTATTGTCTTGTCATCTCACTTATTCTCCTGTTTGCGAACCCGCTGCTTGAGACAGTTACAAAATAAGAAATCCAAGACCGGCAGACCGGGATGTAAGACGTTCTTAATCGGAAAAGGGCAACGCCGATGCAGTTTAACTGGTCAACATTTGCATTTCAAATTGTGAACTTTCTGATCCTCGTGTTTATCCTGCACAAGGTGCTTTATAAGCCCATTACTAACATTATTGCAAAGAGACGCGCAGCGATTGAGGAAAAATTCAAACAGGCCCGCTCGGAAAGGGAAGCGGCCGAGAAACTAAAGAGTGAATATAATCTCAAGCTCCTTGAGATCAACACGGAAGAGAACAAGATACTGGCGCGGGCGCGGAAAGAAGCGGAAGCAGAGAGGGAGGGTCTGATCAAGGAGGCCCGGAGGGCTGCTGAGCATGAACAGGCCAGGGCCATGGAATCCCTTGATCAGGAGATCAAGGGGCGCCTCGCTGATATTCAGCAGCATATCGCGGCCGCAGCAACCCGCCTTGCAGGGAAACTCTTGCAGGATGTGACAGGAAGCCGGTTCAACGAAGAGATAGCCCGACATATCACAGAACAGATAAGGGGTATCAAGGAAAGAGACCATGCCCCCCCCGGCAAAGAGAACAAGATAGACGCTGTGCTCTTTGCCGCAGAGGCCCCCCAACAGGCCACAGTTGAACAGTTCCGGTCGGAACTGGAGAAGGTCTTTGGCCTTGGCGTCAGTATGACGATACATTTGGAGCCTTCCATGATTTCAGGGTTCAGGCTCGAAATAGGAGAACTCATACTCGACGCAGGGATCAACAGGCAGTTGAATGACTGGAACAAGGATCTGTTGAACTCTCTAATGGAACATCATGCTTGAAAACCGCCTGAAACATACATTTGATGCCATTGATTCGGCTGTATCCCGCTTTTCGTACAGGGTTATTGAAGAAAAAGCAGGCGTTGTCACTGTCGTGGGGGACGGAATCGCCATGGTGGCAGGACTGCAGAATGCGCGTGCAGACGAGATCCTTCTCTTTTCTCAAGGCGTTCGCGGGCTTGCCTTTAATCTTGACAGAGACCGGATCGGATGCATACTCCTCGGAGACACAGAAAAGGTGCGCGCAGGAGACAAGGTCCGGTCCACGGGCGCGGTCTTGAAGGCGCCGGTAGGAGAAAATGTCATTGGAAGAGTGATCACGCCCCTTGGCGCTCCGTTGGATGGCAGAGAGCCTGTCCGTGCTGAAAGATATGAGCCGGTCGAAAGGGATGCAGCGCCGATCATAGAAAGAGACGTAGTCAGCCGGCCCCTTGAAACAGGCATCAAAAGCATTGATGTCATGATACCGATCGGGCGGGGTCAGCGCGAGCTGATCCTTGGCGACCGGCGCATCGGCAAGACAGCAATAGCGATCGACACTGTCTTGAATCAGAAAGACAAGGGTGTGTTCTGTTTCTATGTGGCCATCGGTCAAAAAAGTTCTTCAACAGCGCAACTGATCAATACGTTGAAGGAAAAGGGCGCCCTTGAATACACCACTGTTATTGTGGCAGGCGCTGATGATTCCCCGGGGCTCCAATACATAGCCCCGTATGCGGCCTGCACTATGGCGGAATACTTCATGGAGCGCGGGGATCATTCCCTCATAGTTTACGACGATCTTACCAAGCACGCCAATGTATACAGGGAATTGTCCTTACTGCTAAGGCGTCCTCCGGGACGCGAGGCATATCCCGGAGACATCTTTTATATCCATTCCCGCCTCCTCGAACGATCGGCCAGGATCTGTGACAAGAAAGGCGGCGGCACCATGACCGCGCTTCCGATCATAGAGACCCAGGCGCAGAATATCTCCGCCTACATACCGACGAATCTGATATCAATAACCGACGGGCAGATATATCTCGACCCCACGCTTTTCAACCAGGGGCACAAGCCTGCTGTGGATATCGGCAAGTCTGTTTCAAGAGTGGGGGGGAAGACTCAGATCCCGGCCATGAAGGATCTGGGCGGGCGGCTCAAGCTCGATTATTCCCAGTTTCTTGAGCTGGAGATATTTACCCAGTTCGGCGCCAAGGTAGAAGAATCGACGCAAAAGACGATCGAAAAAGGAAGACGCATTAAAGAAGTCCTGAAGCAGCCGCTGCATGAACATCTCTCGCTTTCCGAGCAGGTGCTGATTATGTTTGCCGCATCGCAAAATCTGATGGCGGGACTGCATACGGAAGAGATACATTCCTTTGAACGCGAGTTAAGGAAAAAGGCTCGATCAACCATTCCGGAACTGTCAAACAAGATCAAAGGCGGAAACCGGCTGACCGAAAAAGACAAGGAACAGATGGAAAGATGGATCACCGAAATAATCGACAACTTTCAGCACAATAGCGCCGATGCCACAGATACAGGAGATTGAGAGAAAGATCAAGGGTGTGCGCAGCCTCAAGGACATTGTCCATTCGATGCGGAGTCTTGCCGCAGTGAATCTGTACAAGGCCGAAAAGGCACTGCAATCAATCCGCAAATACCGGGTGATGATCCAGGAGGGACTTGGTCTGGCAGACCATCTGATATCTGACCGCACCAGGGTTACGGACAAAGCAGACCTTCCCACAGGTTGTCTCATATTTACTTCAGATCAGGGCCTGAGCGGGTCCTTTAATGAAAGGATCATTGATTTCGTACAGGACCAGAGCACGCAGTACAGGAAGCCCCTCTACATGGTATGCGGGGTGCGGGGACAGGATCTGCTGAAACAAAAAAAAATTGACGTCTTTTTAAACATATCCGCGCCAACCTCTCTTGACGGAACAAAAAGGGCTATGCGCGACCTGTCTGATACCCTTTATCTCCATTTTAATGAGGGCCGGTTCGGTTCGCTTATACTCTTTTACAATGTGTACGCGTCTGCCGGTCGGTTCACGCCCACAGTAGTGCCCATTCTTCCTCTTGATGCAACACGGTTTGCCGGCAAAAAATCCCTCAGGACCTCACCTCATCTTTACCTGACTCCAGAGGAACTGCTGCCGCTGCTGATCGAAGAATACCTGTTCATAGAACTGTACCGCGCCTTTGTAGAATCTATTGCGAGTGAGAACGGAAGTCGCCTGAGATCCATGGACAACGCCGGCAAGAATATCGACAAGAAAATAGACGAGCTTATGCAGCTCTACCGCATTAGCAGACAGGAAGAGATTACCTCGGAGATGCTGGAGATTATCAGCGGAGCTGAAGCCATCGAGATTGCACGATGATCAGATTGCTTGCAAAAAGCGCAAAAGAGGCATTGTCTGTTTTGGTCGTGGTTTTCCCCCTCGCACTCGTGGTCAACCATGTTCGAATAGACGGGATACCGCTTTGGCCTCGGCCCGGAGCGGAGCAAACATCCGTTTCTCCCTCCGAAACCGACAAGGTCATATCAATCAAAGAAGCTGCTGAAAGATTCCGGGAACCAGGCACATTGTTTGTCGACGCCCGCGCACCAGAGGACTATTGCGCAGACCACATTGCAGGCGCCGTGAATCTCCCTGTCTGCAAATTCGAGGAGCATTTTCTGACAGTGGCGGAGAAGCTGGAGATATCTCATATAATTATCACGTATTGTGACGGCACAGGCTGCACACAGGGAACGGAACTTGCTGAAACGCTTGAAGAGATGGGATTTGCAAATGTCCGCTTTCTCGTAAACGGTTGCACTGAATGGATATCTTCAGGCCTGCCTACAGAAAAGGGGGATCAGGCAGAATGTTCAAAAAAGACTCCATCAGAACCATACTTAGAATAGCTCTTGGGGCGGTCTTTGTGTGGGCGAGCCTTGACAAGCTCTTGGATCCGCAGGGATTTGCCGGGATTATCCACAACTACAAGATACTTCCCCCGCAAATGGTAAACCTGGTCGCCGTGGCGCTGCCGTGGGTCGAACTCGTCTGCGGCATACTCCTTGTTACAGGTCTCTTGTACAGGGGCGGCGTCCTGATTATCAATTGTCTGCTGATCGCCTTTATGACAATCCTTGCGTACAACCTCTATCGAGGGCTTGATATACAATGCGGATGTTTCACTCTCAGTCCTGATGCGGACAGGATTGCAGCGACAGACCTAATGATAGACGGGATTCTTCTCATCATGGGGGTCTGGATACTTTTTGCTAAGAAATCATTTCCTTACAGATCCAGGACAACGGGTGCGAAATGACATTTGACCTTTCGTTTCTCCATACTTCCCTGCTCACTCTTCTCGGGATTGCCGCTGTTGCAGGGTTCTATATGGGCCATATTGCCCGACGCGCCAAGCTCCCCGCGCTCATCGGTTATATGATCTTCGGTGTCATCCTTGGCCCATCAGTCCTTAATATCTTTGACGAGCCTTCAATAGAGCGACTTTCGTTTATAGCCGAGATCGGCCTCGGGTTTGTCGCCGTCACTATCGGTTCGGAACTTCGGATATCATCTCTGAAGCGCGTTGGATGGAGTATTGTTTTCATTATCTTTGCGGAATCCTTTATGGCCTTTCTTGTGGTTGCCGGCGCTCTCTATCTTTTGACTTCCGACCTGGCCCTTGCGATTATTTTCGGCGCAATGGCACCTGCCAGCGCGCCGGCAGGCACTGTCGCGGTTATCCAGGAATGCAGGGCAAAAGGGAGCCTCACAAAGGCCATTTACGCAGTGGTTGGATTTGACGACGGCCTGGCCGTAATAATCTTCGGGTTTGCAGCCGCAATCTCAAGGAGCCTTCTTGTCGGAGAGGCTTCAGGCACAGGTTCAAGTATCCTGCCCGGCCTCTGGGCGCCGATCCTGGAAATCAGCGCAAGTCTTCTGTTAGGATGGATTATCGGATATCTGTTCTGTCGGCTGGTCTCCAAATTACGGGATTCGCGAGATATCCTGATCATTCTCTTCGGTATTGTTCTCCTTGCCACAGGCCTGTCAATACGTCTGCACCTTTCGCTGATCCTGACCAATATGATGATCGGGTTTGTGCTGGTCAACAGCAGGCGTGGGGCCTTAGTGCAACGCGTGCGGGGACCACTTCTCGAAATCATGCCTCTAATCTTCATACTTTTTTTCTGTCTTGCCGGCGCGCACCTCAAGGTGTTCGATATCCCTGCCTTAGGGCCTCTCGGCCTGGTTTACATATTGGCCCGTTCCGCCGGTAAGATTGCAGGGGCGCGTCTTGGGGCCTCGTTTGGTCGCGTTGAGGAAAAAATCAAAAAATATTTAGGATTGGGCATTCTCTCCCAGGCAGGAGTGGCAATCGGCCTGTCCCTTATTGTTAAAAACGATTTCTGTCAGCTTGCGGC
>MAXM01000220.1 GCA_001751015.1 Desulfobacterales bacterium C00003106 | reverse complement strand
CTTTCAGCGCGGTTAATATAAATAGACAGAGCGAAGCGATACCTTAACTTTAGGCACTTTAGGCACTTATAACTTTAGCGCACTTTAGGCACTTATAACAATAAGATAGAGGTAACAGATGGAACACCACAAACTTGTTTACTACTTTTCCGCCATTGTCGGTCAGGAAAAGATGAAGAATGCCCTGATATTGAACGCAATCAATCCGAAACTTGGCGGTGTCTTGATTCGGGGCGAAAAGGGCACGGCCAAATCAACGGCAGTGCGGTCCCTGGCCGCGCTCTTGCCGGACATAGAGGTGGTTGCTGATTGCAGGTTCCGGTGCAATCCGCACGACAGGGCACAGATGTGTCAGGAATGCATAAGCCGCCTTGACTCCGCTGAAGAGCTGCCCGTTGAAAAGACGAAAACGCGGGTCATTGAGCTCCCGGTCGGTTCCACGGAAGACAGGGTCGTAGGGACCCTTGATCTGGAGCAGGCCATAAAAAAGGGAGAAAAACGCTTTGAGCCCGGCATCCTGGCGGAAGCGAACCGGGGAATCCTCTACGTGGATGAGGTAAATCTCCTTGATGACCACATCGTGGATATCCTGCTTGATTCCGCAGCCATGGGGGTCAATGTCGTGGAAAGAGAAGGTGTCTCCTATTCCCATCCCGCGGAGTTCATCCTGATCGGGACCATGAACCCTGAGGAAGGAGAGCTGAGGCCCCAGCTCCTTGACCGTTTTGGGCTCTGTGTCCATATCGAAGGGATCGCGGATATTGATCAAAGGGTTGAGGTCGTGAAAAGAAGGGCATTTTACGAGCAGGACCCTGCCGGGTTTCAGAAGACCTGGAAAGAGGAGGAGAAAAAACTTCAGCAGGATATCGTACAGGCCCGGGAGCTTCTCCGGCAGGTCACGATCTCGGATGACATGCTCTATCTGATCGCCCGTATCGCCATTGATATGAATGTGGATGGGCACCGGGCGGATATCATGATCATGAAGGCGTCCAAGACCCTGGCCGCGTTCAATGGAAGGAGAGAAGTTTCAAAAGAGGATGTTCAAAAGGCCGCCGACATGGCCCTTCAGCACAGGATGCGGAGAAAGCCCTTCCAGAAACAGGGCGTTGAAGAAGAAAAGATAGCCGGAATCATCTCTCATGCGCATTCGCATCCGCATGTGCATTTGCATGAACATCATTAAGAAAACACCTTTGGATTGGACAGAAATCGTTGATATGGCGATCGCACCCAAGTGAGGTTTCTTCTTAGTGTTGTGGGTTTCACACTTGAATGCTGTGTGTATCTTGTGATAACTGTATCCTAAGGAACGGGGACGGAATAACTTTCCCAAGTAGGCGCATAGATTTGGGTCAAATTTGTTCGATCTCAAATCACAAAAGTTGATGGAATAGCGGGCTATTTTGATATTTTTGTGATTTGAGATCGGGCAAAGGTGGCCTGAAGCTAGCAAGCTATTGTGATGCTTTGGGGATTTGAGATCGGACAAAGGTGGCCTGAAGCTGTGATGCATAGTTGTGGAAGTTATTTCGTCCACGTTCCTAACCTTGGGGTCAAATCCTTGATCCAGGTTCGGCGTGCGAATTGAAGGCAGAAGGAGGCTCCGGGATGGAAGAACTATACGAAATCAGATCCTGTATAGAGCAGGGACGCTATGCGGAAGCGCTGAATTTGTTAGGAGAGGTGGAGGAGATGAGCAAAGATGATAAGATCAGCAAGATCGAAAGCTATCTGGAAATCCTTCTTCTCCATTTGATTAAACAACAGGCGGAAAAAAGAACCACTCGATCATGGGATGTTTCTATACAAAATGCCATTGATAGAATAAGTTACACAAACAGACGCAGAAAAGCCGGAGGATTTTATCTCGGCAGGAAGGAACTGGAAGAGACTATAGAAGATGCCTGGCCACTGGCTCTAAGACGAGCTTCTCTTGAAACCCTTGAAGGCCGCCATGATGAATCCGAACTTGCCCGGATGATAGGCGAAAAACAAATCAAAGAAAAAGCGCTCGAGATGATTCAATCAGACTAAGGGCTCGCCCTTAAGAGGCAAAACAAAAAAAAGGGGCATTCCTCATAATTCGATGGAATGCCCTTTTTTTAACTCGGGAATATTGGTCTAAACCGTAGTGACGTTTGCTGCGGCAGGACCTTTTTGACCCTGCTCAATGTCAAAGGTAACTCGGTCGCCTTCATCAAGAGACTTGAAACCACTTGCATTGATTGCTGAATGATGAACAAATACATCCGGACCATCTTCCTGCTCAATGAAACCAAACCCTTTAGCGCTATTAAACCATTTTACAATTCCATTAGCCATAATTGACACCCTCCTTTTTTGGAAATTCTCATAGTTCCATGCTTCAGGATGCCACTTTGACAAATGGTACTTTCCTTTAGAACGAAACCGGCCCGCCAATTAAGAACAGGCCTTTATTGATTAAAAAATGAATAACACATTTTACGCTAAAAGCAAGCTTTATTATTGATATTTTTTTAAAGGGTCTTGATTAGCGTATCAAGTGTGGCTCGGTCAAAGCTTACATTGTGAATTAATACGAAAAAGCGGACGCCCTTTAATTTTCCATATTTTTACTAAAAAGCTACGCGGTACCAATAAAAAACGTTTTAATCCAAAACAGCTTGAAATATCGGTAGTCCCTACAAAACAGTGCAGGTGGTCAATAAAGATGCTTGGTATACTCTGCAAACCCTTGATTCACGCGTGAAC
>MAXM01000219.1 GCA_001751015.1 Desulfobacterales bacterium C00003106 | reverse complement strand
GCACACAAAGCCCGCTGAAATAAACGAAAAGCGCCTACCAGCTCCCAAACCACAAAGGCAGGTGAAGCAGATCGGGACAGACACACATCTATGTCACTGCAGGCTGCTGCCGTTGGTGATGCGATGGACAGATGGTGTGGGGTGGTCATGGCATTAATACATCATTAATAACAATATAAAATAGAAGCAAAGTATATATAATTCCTATTTCCCAATAATTGTAATTAATAACCTTAAAAAAATCAAAACTATATTGCAACTAATCCAAATATTAAAGTATCATGCATAAGGAAAAAAATGTTGCATAATAACTCCACAGGACAATTTAAATAATTAAAAGAAAACGGAGAAAAAATGAATTCAAACAAAAAGACCGCTATGAAAGCGATCGTCCAGAACAAGTACGGCTCACCGGATGTCCTCGAACTCAAGGAGGTCGACAAGCCGGTGGTCAAGGATGACGACGTGCTGGTACGCGTTCACGCGGCTGCCCTCCACGCAGGTGACTACTTCACCATGAGAGGCGTGCCGGTCGGCGTGCGCATGGTTGTCGGGCTGCTCAAACCAAGAAGGAACTATGTTCCGGGATTCGATGTGGCAGGGCACGTTGAGGCGGTCGGCAAGAACGTGACGCGGTTTCAGCCAGGTGATGAGGTATTCGGCGCGTGCAACGGCACCTGCGCCGAGTATGTGTGTGCTGCAGAAGACAAGTTCGTGCTGAAGCCGGCCAACCTCACGCTTGAGCAAGCTGCGGCCGTACCTACCTCCGCACTCGCCGCCCTACGTGGTCTTCGCGATGCGGGAAAGGTGCAGCCAGGGCAGAAGGTCTTGATCAATGGTGCGTCGGGAGGCGTGGGAACGTTCGCCGTGCAGATTGCGAAGTCCTTCGGAGCGGAAGTGACCGGTGTGTGCAGCACAAGGAACGTGGACATGGTCCGATCGATCGGCGCAGACCATGTCATTGATTACACCCAAGAGGACTTCACGCAAAGTGGGCAGCGCTACGATCTCATACTCGATAATGTGGCGAACCATTCGTTTTCAGACTGCAGACGCGCGCTCACCCCTCAGGGGACTCTCATACCTAACAGCGGCCATGCCGGCATGGGTTACGTTGTCAAGGCGCTGGTATTGTCACTGTTCGTGCGCCAGCAGGGGCGCCCGTTCGTTGCGATTCCGAAGAATGAGGACCTGGTTGTTCTGAAGGAACTCATTGAATCCGGAAAGGTCACGCCGGTCATCGACAGAACGTACCTGCTAAGCGAGGTCCCCGAAGCCATGCGCTATCTCGAAAAAGTTCACGCTCGAGGAAAAGTAGTAATAACTGTGGAGCATAATAGCAAATGACAAACCGTACCGCAGAAACATCGCCACTTATTTATGCAAGAGACGCGGGGTTGCACGCGCACCACAAGTGATAAAAACAAGTGGCAGATATGTAACACTGTTTATTTTCATTCATAAAGGAGATGATTGAATGATGGAAGATGTGCAGATAAAGCTTTCAGCATTATGTTTTGATTAATGGTGCGGGTGGTGGTGTGGGTACGTTTGCAGTGCAGATTGCCAAATCATTCGGAGCTGTTGTGACTGGCGTGTGCAGCACGAGGAAATTGGACATGGCGCGCTCGATTGGTACAGACCAAGTCATTGATTACACTCAAGAAGAAGCTTCTTGAAGCCGGCAAGGTCACGCCGGTCATCGGCAGGACGTACCCGCTGAGCGAGGATTGAAAAAAAAGGATTTGTGCTCATTGAGTGTTTAGAAGGAGTAGTTTGAGTAATAAAGCGATAATAGTTCGATAATTGTACTAATGTTCTATTTTTGAACTACGGACTATTTAACCGAATATGTCTTTCTTTCTTTTAATTAGGAAGTCTAACAGATCCATGAAAATGAAATTTCATGAGAAATGGTACGAGGACTAAAAATCCTAATAATTTCAAACAAATGGTTAAAGAGGTATGAGAATATGGAGATTAATTACAAATCGATAATTACAATCTTATTGGGCTTGATTGTAATAGTGGGATTAATGAACCTGGCTATAAATGTTATGGCTGATGAGGAAAATGAAGATTTCGACAACATTATTAACAATGATGAACTTACATCCAGTGCCGATAGTAATGCAAATATGTGTGAAGTGATACCTCTCAAAGAGGCTAAACTTATCATAGAACACAATGCTAAAGATGAGGACACGGGATTTCAGGGTTTCATTGACAGTGAAGGTTGGAGTAAGATAACAGTCACTGGTCCAAGCGGGAAGATACTGACTTTCAAAGGGGAAGGTAAATTTAGAAAGCTTGGGTTGACTGAGTTGTTTTTTGAGACCGTGGAACCGGAAAATAAGGATGTACCAATCTCTGACATGCTGAAATTCCTACCAGAGGGAGAATATACTTTTAAAGGAACAACAATGGAAGTTGGAGAAAGTAAAGGCATCACAATAGGAACTGCCATATTTACTCATAACATTCCTGAGGGTCCGGTCTTGTTAACACCTGCTGAAAATGCCACTGTTCCTTTAGAAGATCTAGTGGTTAGTTGGAGTCCAGTCAATAAGACTATCTATGGTTCTCCTGTTAACATCATTTCTTATCAGCTGATTATTGAGAAAGATGAAGTACCAAATAAGAACATGATAGGAAAAAGAGGACTAAGCATGTATCTGCCTGCTTCTATTACAAAAATAACGATTCCTAAGGAATTCCTTGAGCCGGAGACTGACTATGATTGGGAAGTTCTAGCCATAGAAGAGAGTGGTAACCAAGCACTCATGTCGAGTTCTTTTGATACTTACAACAAATTAGAATCATAGTTGCAGGTTTGGATTTGGCTATCAATTGATTTTACAGAAATTAAAGAATGGGAAAGATTAAGATCGACTTTGCGTATTTTTGGGTGTGTTGCCCAAAAATACACAATCGAAAGAGTGTATCAAGACTGGAGGAAACCTGAAAAAGCACTGGAATATTACCAACAAGCTATTAATTCTTTTAAAGATTTAAAAGATGAAAGAAGTATATCAATCTTAAAAGACACATTATATAACCTTTTCTAATTCTAGAGACTAGAAACCTTTAAGTTACACAACGAATTTATATATTATGAGCTATTCATCCAAATGATAGCGTTGGTGTGTCATGTCAACATCCCTTAACGAAGATTTATGGGTGTTCGGGTGCACCTTACAATCATGAAAGGATAAGAAATAATCCTTGAAATCGCTACATACAGGCCCGATACATTTGTACGGGGTATACCAGTGCTGTGACAAGAAGTCGCATAATGAATTGCTATATGCTGCCCCTTCCGTTTGGGGTAATCCTACTGAGATATGCGTCAGCAGTAACGCTGGGG
>MAXM01000218.1:595-4913 GCA_001751015.1 Desulfobacterales bacterium C00003106 | reverse complement strand
GCTGACCCAAACAAACCAAGAGGCAAAGGGCTGAGCAAGGGGCAAAAAGTCGGTTCTCACTACTGGGCGCTTCATGAGAATTGCAGGGCATGCCACCAGGAGCAGGAGAGTGGTCCGGTTGCGTGCAACGACTGTCATCCTCAGACAAGATCCAGGTGGGCTTTTACGTGGCGGTAGGCAGGTCACAGATTCTTGCNNATTCTTTTTCCGTACAACTCGATAGTTCCACATACTTCACCTTATGCGACAGATCCCTTTATCAGCGAGGGCCTGACGTATTTATGCGATGCCTCTCGCGGTAGGAACGCCCGTTACCGGGCATCCCACACAGACCCGGACGTGCAGTTTTCCATAATATGAGGGAAAACTCAACGCCACTACCCTGACCATCTGAGTGCATGGCGTTGCTAACGGGAAAGTGATTCCGTCCCCGTTCCTTATTCATAGTTTATTTGGTTTTTTTGAAATCCGCTGGTTTCATCTGGTGCTTCTTTAGAAGGTCGTAGATGTCGGATCGGTGTTTTTGGGCAAGCCTTGCTGATTTGCTCACATTGCCTCCGGCAAGGAGAAGCAGGTTTTGGATATACTCTTTTTCAAACTCGTTTCTTGCCTCTTTCAGGGGTTTTAACTTTCCTTTTTCCGTACGTTTGTTCTCACCCTGAAAAATCAAATCGTCAGTAATCATATCCTGCGTGCTCATGGCCATGGCATATTCGAGCGTGTTTTCCAGCTCTCTTACATTCCCTGGCCAGGAATGAGAGAGGAGCTTTTGAAGGGAAACTGTTGATAGCTTTTTTGTTTCTTTTTTCATTTCTTTGGCGAATTTCTTTATGAAATGGTCCACAAGAAGGGGGATATCTTCCTTTCTTTCCCTGAGGGGCGGAAGGGAAATTGGTATGACATGGATACGATAGAACAGGTCTTCGCGAAAACCACCTGTTTTTACTTCATCTTTCAGGTCCTTGTTTGTGGCTGTTATTATTCTTACATCCACCTTTAGTAGCTTTTGCCCGCCCAATGGATAAAACTGTCTTTCCTGGATCACACGGAGGAGCTTTGCCTGCATCGGTTCCGGCATCTCCGAGATCTCGTCGAGAAAAATACTTCCCTTATCCGCCTGTTCAAAAAAACCCTTTTTAGCCTTGACCGCACCAGTGAACGCCCCTTTTTCATAGCCGAACAGTTCGGCTTCGAGAAGTCCTTCAGGGATGGCGGTGCAGTTTATCGGCACAAACGATTCGTTTTTTCTGGAACTCAAAAGATGCAAGGACTTGGCGACAAGTTCCTTGCCGGTGCCGCTTTCTCCATAGATATAGACATTCGAGTCTGTTTCTGCCGCCCTGGACACCTGTTCCATGACCGCCTGCATCTTCTTGCTCTTGCCGATGATGTTCTCGAATCCGTATTTTTCCCCTATCAGCGCCTTAAGCCTTCTTACCTCCCTGGAAAGAGAGCTTTTTTCAAGACCATTTTTTATCTGAAGGAAGAGATCGCGATGATCGAATGGCTTTGTGAGATAGCTGTAAGCCCCCTCCTTCATGGCCTCTACCGCGGTCTCGATGGTTCCGTAGGCGGTAAGGATGATAACCGGCATTTCGGGGAACATGGCGTGAAGGTCCCGCATCAATACGATGCCGCTTTTTCTTTCGATCTTGAGATCAACAAGCGCAAGGTCAAACGGGTTGTCTTTGGCCATCTTCAAAGCAGTCTCTGGTTCGGTTGCCACGGAGACCTTGTAACCCTCCCCCTCAATCCTGAGCATTAAGACTTCCAGCATGTTCTTGTCGTCATCTACTACCAGAATATTTTCGTTTTCATCTGCCATCTTGATTTCAGCGACTTACTCTTCAGGCAAGCGTTCCCTTTTTTGTTCTTCAATTACAATATCGATTTCTTTCAATTTCCTCAGTTGTTCCTTTAAAATCCTGATAGTCTGCTCTTTCACCTTCAGCTTGTTTTTTTCTAACTGTCCCTCCAATACGTCTTCTTGCAAGGAATCCACGGTTGCCTCAAGTCTCTTGACCTCGTTGTTGGTTCGCACAAGTTCATCAATGATTAAGGCCCACACCCTGGCCTTGTGTCTCAATTCGCTGTCGGGGAAACCCCGGACAAGGCGGTGAAAGGAGACAAAAGCTTTCTTGTAATCTTTTTTAGGATTATCCGGATGAGCATAAATATATCCCACATTGAAAAGGGCTGTGTCTCCCGGCGGAACAACAGGGAACTGGTTTGCGATCCTTTCGTTTTCTATCAATGCCTCTTCAAAGCTTCCTTCGGTTATGAGGTCTTCCGCGCTTTCAAGCCTGTTCTGTTCCTGCAGTTTCTTTTGCAGGTTCAAGATTGGGGCGCATCCGGTGGCAACCAGGACGAAGGCTAAGAGACAGGCACAGTAAAAGAAAAGGTGGTCCCTTTTCCTTGCTCGGTTTTTACCCATATATTGCCTCCGTGAGCAATAACAATCTGACGAGCTATATAAAGCCCTAAACCCGTGCCTTTTCCACTGAACATCTTGAACTTATCATATATTTCGGGGATATTTTCCTCTGCGATCCCACAGCCGGTATCCAATACCGAAACCTCAACGACCCCTTTTCCTTTGTCAGAAAGATCTCCTGCTGTCTCTTTGTTCCTGAGGCTGGCCGTGATCGTTACACTTCCATGTTTTGCCGTGAATTTCAGAGCATTTCCCAGGAGATTATCAAGCACCTGACACATCTTTTCAGGGTCTATGTCGACAAGAGGCAGACTTTCATCAATCTTTACATCAAGATTGATCTCTTTTTTTTCCGCAAGGGGTTCTATTTTTGAGACACTTTTTTCTATCAGGGCGCAAAGGCTGTATTTGTCTATATTATAATCAATCATCCCCGCATTCATCCGGGAGAGATCAAGTATTCTATTGACAGAGCCTATCAATATTTCGCATTCCTCGCGGATAATGGCAAGGAGTCTGCGGTGTTTTTCCGAAGAGATTGCGCTTTCGCCGACAGTATCAGGCGAAAGCATATTTGCCGCCTCCCTGATTACCGTCAACGGGGTGCGGAGTTCATGTGATACATGTGAGATAAGATCCGCCTTCATTTCGTCGATCTTTTTTAACCTGTCACACATGAGATTAAAGGCATTCGCCAGCTCTCTTATTTCAGGAGGTGACGGGATTGTCAAATGATTGTCGAATTTTCCCTCGGATATCCTTCTTGTTCCCTTTATCAGTGTAAGAATAGGACGATCAATCGTCCGGGCATTGAACAACGCGATCAGGATCGCCATAACAATAGCCGTTATGGCCAGGATTGCCGTAACCCGGGTCGCACGAGATCCGATTTTGCGTGATGACTCTATTTTTTCATCTATGTCCGCCCTTGAAATTCCTGTCAGCTTTTCCAGGCTGCCGGTTGTCTTGTTGACGAGGTCCTTTTTTCTTTCCTGATACTCGTTTTGAGAATACTTGCCGCCAGCCTCCATCAAGCGTTCTTCTTCCTGCACGGCCAGGACGTATTTGTTGTGCGACTCCTCTACCTCGGCAATCAATGCTTTCTTATCCGGCGTATTTACAAGGATACTTAACTGATGCACGTCCTGTTGGATATATTTTTCAATTTCAGAGAACTGGTTGAAGAAGTCCGTGTCTCCGGAAACAATAAATTTTTCCTCAAAGCCCCTTTGGGAAAGGCTGGCGTTTCTTAAGCTGTTTGAGATTCTGATAGTTTCCGCATCTATTGAGCTGATAGACCGGGTGATCCTGTTCAATTGTCCAAGCCTGAGAATGGTGTACGTCCCCAGAGCAAAAACAATGAGAAAAATTGCAAGGTAACCTAATGCAAGCCTTTGAAAGATAGTATGTTCGCTCATGCTATTCTTATGAAGGAGTTGACATGGCGTCGCGGTCTTTCAGGAAACCGTCAGGATTGATGATTTCGCAACCGGTCTGACTTATAAGTTTAGTACGGCTTTGCCATGCATGTCAAAGCCTTTCTCCTGTGTGCCCTGACGAACGGGAGAGTTGTGAGCCTGTTATTTCATTTCTGTCCGGCATCGTTAATACAAGTGGATATTTTTGAGCGAACCCCGGTCAATGGCTACGGAATGACCGAGGTCTGTCCTGAGGCAGGAATTATTCAGATGTTCAAATAGTCTCACCCGCTGACGGCCGGGCTGAAAAAGCCTTGCAAAAATGCAAGCTTTGGTGTAAAAAATTTCACAAATTACGTTTTGACAGTTGAGCCTTCTGCGAAATCGTCATGACTTGGTTTCTCGGAAGCTCAGATGCGCCCGTAGCTCAGTTGGATAGAGCAACGGACTTCTAATCCGTAGGTCG
>MAXM01000218.1:356-590 GCA_001751015.1 Desulfobacterales bacterium C00003106 | reverse complement strand
TAAGTTAGTCACTATCAGTTATTCCTGTTTTGATCGTACGCTCGTTTGGTCAACGGTTTGGTCAACACTTGCAGAATCAAGCTCATAGTCCAACCATTGCGTGTATCGAACCATTGCATCTCTTAACGTGTCCTCAGAGGGTGCCAGATAGTGAACATCGATTCCTTCAATGCTATGGCCTAGAATTACATCTCTATGAACCTTGTCAACCCCTGCATTAAGCATGTTCGTCTT
>MAXM01000218.1:0-208 GCA_001751015.1 Desulfobacterales bacterium C00003106 | reverse complement strand
ACGTGCCACATGATGATTAATAGGAATACTCTTCGCTCTCTTTTCTTTGGTAACTTTTGCAGGCAACCTAATAAAGCCCTCTTTTCGATCAATATAAGACCATTTGAGCAGCCTTAATTCACCTGCACGCATTCCAGTGTTATAGGCAGTAATCAAAATAGGCCGTAAGTGAGGTAAAGCATTATCTATTAATCTCAGGTATTCGTCA
>MAXM01000217.1 GCA_001751015.1 Desulfobacterales bacterium C00003106 | reverse complement strand
CCCCTGTAGTTCCCATCCATGAGGCAAGCACCGTGCCGATAAGAATCATAACAGTATTTACAATCGGGGTCCCGCGCAGTGTCCCCTTGAGAACGATGCCCCCCGAGACCGTAAAAAGCGCCCATAGAAGTATAATAAATGGGACATAGTCGGCAAGGACGATATGCAGAATCTCATGCACCGCAACCCCCTTAAAGGCAATCAAAAAGGGAATAGACAGAGACGCCGCCCAAAAGGCGGACACCTTGCCAAAGTGGTGATGCCAGAAATGAGGCGCGAGAAGCGGAAACAACGCTATAGAAAGAAGCATGCACGCAAACGGGATGCAGCTCCAGAGCGGCAGGATCTCGCCCAGGTTGACATGCCCCCCGTGACCTTCTCCATGCCCCCCCTCCGCCGCATGACCATCTTCATGTCCTGCCGCTGCCTCATGCCCTGTCACCGTGGCATGACCTTGTTCATGCCCTTTCGCTGCGTCGTGTTCTTCCACATCCGTTGCTGCAGCCTCATGATCGGCGGCTATAGCCGAAGCCGAAAATGCAAATATCCCGAATATGCCCAGCAGCAAAACTGTCAATATCGATCTTCCGAGTTTCATTTACCCCTTACCTCCTCAACAATCAAACCGGTTGCAAGCATTTCTCCTGTCATCCGTCAATCCTGAAAAACCACAAACTATAGAAAAAAAGAAAGATACCGATAACAGCACAGACAATATGGTGTACGGTTTCTGTACATATTATTATTTAATAATATGAATGTGTTCTCAAAAAATGGACAATCAGTGTCCATTATCTGAACACACTCTATCCATCCAATATACTCTCCTGATCCGTGCTTTGCACCAAAAAGGGCATAAAGTCAAATAGATATGCACTTTATGGTAAAATGGCATCAATATTGCTTCAACTATGTTGAGTAGAATGTAGTCAGAACCATCCTGTAGTCACAAAAAAATCTATCCATCAGCTCCTGTGATTTCTACTCAATAAGCCCTTTGGATAGTCTAATCTCTTTCCCGCACAATCTCAATAATCGTTGGTCTGAAGGAACTGTCTTTCTCATATCTCTTATGACTGTAATATCGAATCCCTAAAAACGTCACAATCACAAAGAAAACACTGAACAACGCAGCCGAAGCATCCGGGTTATCAATCGGATCAAGGGCATTTCCGACAAAGGCCCCTGTAATAATCGCAATCACCGGAATAATGTAGAGAACCGCAATGGCCTTTCTCTCTTTTTCTGTCCTGAATGCAATTCGAACCCGCTGCCCCGGCCTCACGCCTATTGGATCTTCCGCCAGCACCGTCATTGTGTTACTGTCAAACGGATTACAAAACCCCTTTTCCGAACAGTCGTCACACGAGGATGATTTTCGTAATTTTATCCTTGCACGTCTGTCAGGGAGTCTTTCAATGACTACACCCTCTTCAACATGTTCCTTACTCAACGACCCAAACCGTGCAATTCTTTATCTGGACAATTTTGTTCGATATACTCCCCAATACAAAACCGGCCGCGGCAGAGAGTCCTCTTCGTCCGACCACAACTGTATTATACCCGCCGGCTTCGGCTTCCGCTATGATATCCCTTGCGATTCCTACCTTTTTGTCCCTTATCCTTGTCTTGATATTGCCTTCCGGTATTCCTGCATCCATCAGGATTGTTCGACATTCATCCATCATTGATTCCAGAAGCTTCTTTTTTTCGGCTGTAATCGCTCTCAAGTCCCCCATCTTTTCAGCAAAGAGCGGATGATAAAGTTCCCTTTCAAGCTTCGAGGAAATGGTCGGCAGCACACTGAACAAGACTATTTCAACCGTGGGCTTCACACAATCGGCCACGTATCTTGCAATCTTCTTTGCGTAATCAGACTCATCTATGGCAACAAGCATCTTTTTCGCCATTTCTTATCTCCTAAACACTCCCGGAAAAATTCCCGAGGTCCTTTTAAACATCCGGCCCATAAATAACGGCGGCGGACTCAAAGCCCGTGTCATCAAGCCACAAGGCTCTGTATCACTCCGGTCGGACACTTTTCAAAACACTTACCGCACCCATTGCACTTCTCATGGTCTACTATGCTTAGAAACTTCGTGATTGTTATGGCCTTTTCGGGACAGGCCTTCTTGCATTTTCCACACCCTATGCAGCCTACGCTGCATATCGCCTTGACTATCTTCCCAAGGTCATGAGAGCTGCAGAGTGTCGCCGCCTTCTGTGTTTCCTTGATCAACTGCGGGATATGACGCGGACACACGCTTACACATGTGCCGCAACCGGTGCAGAATCTCTCGTCCACCACGGGGAGCCCGTCATCCCCCATTGACAAGGCGTCAAAAGGACACGCTGCCACGCACGTGCCAAGCCCGAGACAACCGTATGAGCAGCTCTTATCTCCTCCCGAAACCTGCATCGCGGCCCGACAGTCGGAAATGCCGCTGTAAATAAACTTTCGCTCCGCTGCTCCATGCGCGCCCCTGCAAAAAATCTTGGCAATATCCCTTTCCGCCGCCGTTGCAGAGATACCTAAAATAGCCGCTGCTGCCTGGGTTACCGAGTCACCGCCCGCCTTACACGCATTCGGAGCAGCCTCCCCCGCCACCATCGCAGCCGCACAATCATTGCAGCCGGCATACCCGCACCCGCCGCAGTTCGCCCCGGGAAGGACATCAGCCACTTCACCAATCTTAGGGTCAACATATACGTAAAAAACCTTTGCTGCAACACCGAGAGCAGCGCTTAAGACCAATCCGAGGCCACCCATTGCAACAACCGCACTTAATATCGGTCCCATAGAACTCGTCCTCTCCTAATCTTACGCCAAACCTACCAGTCCATAAAAACTCAACGCCACAATCCCGGCTGTGATCAGCCCGGATGGAAAACCCTGAAGCACTTTTGGAATCCGGCCAATCGCAAAACGTTCCCTGATGCTGGCAAGAAGAATTAATGCTATACTGAATCCGGCCGCTGTTGAAAACGCATACACCACCGCATCGATAAAACCACGCTCCTCCCGGATATTGAGCACAGCGACACCAAAGATCATACAGTTCGTTGTTATCAAAGGAAGATATATCCCAAGAGCCCTATAAAGAGGAGGCGCGACTTTCTGCAAAACAATCTCAACAAGTTGAACCAGAGCAGCGATGACCACAATAAAGGCAAGCGTTTGAATATATTCCAAGCCAAGGGGTTCAAGCACAAACATCTGAACCATCCAGCATAGAGAAGTTGCAAGCACATTAACAAATACACAAGCGGCCGCCATCCCGATAGCGCTGTCCATGCTGCCTGAAACGCCGATAAAGGGGCAGACCCCGAGAAATTTGATCAGCAGGATGTTGTTAATAATGATCGCCGACAACATGAACAGAAGATAATCTCCCATTGCAACAACCTCTCTCTATTCTTAAGTTATTATGCTAAATCCGATTCTATCAGCTACAACCATCAGCTATGAGCTGATTATGCCGCCTCCGCCTCTCTCTTTTTTGCATCTAATCTGGCCGAAACAACATTCATGATCGCGAGTATGCCTCCGAGGCAGACAAATGCTCCGGCGGGTTTGATTATGTAAGGAAACCCTAAATACCATTCAGGCATCACTGATATGCCAAACCATGTCCCTACTCCTATGATTTCACGCAGAGATGCCAGGACTGTCAGGGACATCGTAAAGCCGATCCCCATACCGAGAGCATCAACCAGGGCCAGAACCACTGATTCCTTGCGGGCAAAGGCTTCGGCCCGCCCAAGGACCAGACAGTTTACCACAATAAGCGGAATCCATATCCCCAGCACCTGAAACAGCCCGTAGAAATAGGCCTGCATGGCAAGTTCGACTATTATGACTCCTGATGCAATAATTACAATAAAGACCGCAATCCTTACCTTGTCCGGGATGATTTTTCTCAACAGAGAAACCAGGACATTACTCATTATCAACACAAAGACAACACCGCCACCCAGTCCGACCGCGCTCTCTACGCTTGTTGTTACCGCAAGGACAGAGCAGAGTCCAAGGACGAAGCGAAACGGTGGAATCTCCTTCCAGAGTCCTTTGGTGAATTCCTCTACAATGCGCGACATCTACTAACCCCCTTTTGATTGACAATTCTATCCGAGTATCTCTGATTTAAACTTCTTGAATATCTCCATTCCGCTCGTGACTGCCTTGGTTGCGGCCTCCGACGACACGGTTGCGCCTGAATAACCGTTTATGGCGCCGCCGCCGGAACTCAGGGCAAAATTGTCACTTACTGATTTGCCCTTGAACTGGCCCATGAAATCGGGCGAGTTGAGTGCAACGCCTCCTACCGATGGAGTCTCAGAGTGTGTTGTTGCGGCAATCCCGTCCAAGACCTCATCCGGGATCTTGACAGCCATCATGATACCGACGTTCCCTTCGAACCCGCCGCCATACGCCTCAAAGGCAACAGCAATAACCTTGCCGCCCTTTTTCGCATAAAAGACAGTCGTCTCGACGTCTTTACCCTTTTTGTCCTTTCCTGTAACAAGTTTTATTCTGTCAGTCACAGGATCATTGTCATAGCCGGAAAGTATTGCCTTTAATGCCGGCTCCTTGATGTTCTTGATTTTCTGGTATTCGATCTGTTCCGCCGTCTGCATCTTGACCACGGCGAGGCCTCCCCCGCACACACCGGATACAACTGCAAGCACAACAATCATGCTGAGTATTTCGCGAAAAGACACTGGCAGTTACCTCCCATAAACCTTTGGTTTAATTTTATCAAGCAATGGTGTCAGGACACTGATCAGAAAGACCGCATAGTAAGCGCCATCGTCCCAGGCCCCCCACTGTCGAATCACGACGGTCATCACCCCGCAAAGCAATCCAAAGATCAGCATTCCCTTTGGCGTAACAGGCGAAGACGTCATATCAGTAGCGATAAAAAAGGCGGCAATCATAGCGCCACCCGCCAGAAGGTGAAAAAACGGGTTTGCGTATTCTTGCGGATTCGCCAGCCAGAAGATACCGGAAAAAAGAATAATCCCTGCAAGGAAACCTGCCGGGATCTGCCACGGGATCACCTTTTTAATAAGAAGATATGCTCCGCCGATCAGGAGCATAAGGCTGGAAACCTCTCCAATAAAGCCCGTAGTATTCCCCATAAGGAGACCGCCCGTCGAAAAGTACTCGCTGACAGCCTGCACGCCTTCTGTTTTCAGCACCTCAAGAGGCGGAGACTCTGTCATGAAGTCTCCTGGAGGGGCCAGCCAATACATCATCTGGTCGGGATACGACATCTGCAGGACTACCCACGCAATCAGGACGCCGTTAAAAGGATTATTCCCCAAACCTCCATAGATTTCCTTGCCGAGCAGAATCATAATCAATGTTCCGATACAGATCATCCACCACGGCGCGGTCGGAGGCAGTATCATGGCAAGAATAAGACCGCCTGCCGCTCCGGTCAAATTATTGATAGCAACGGGCCGCCCCATTATCTTCTGAAGAAGCAGCTCCCATCCAATTGCAGATCCTACGGCAATGGCTATCACCCTGATCGTGTCCATACCAAAAAAGTATACCCCGATCAGCACAGCCGGAGCCAGGGCAATCATGATATTGATCATGATCTTCCGGATAGAATTACCACTATGGATATGGGGTATGGCAGATACTACAAGTTCCGGGGTTTTCATTCACTACTCCTTTGAGCTCTGATCTCTGATTTGCCAAGTTTTATCCATTGCACCATCGGTATCAGAACCGGGCACACATAAGCGCAACAGCCGCATTCATTGCAAGTCAGAATGTCCTCTTTTTCCGCCATTGCATAGCTGCCGGATTCGGAAAAACCGGAAATAAGAAAGGGCATCAGTCCAAGCGGGCAGACCTGCACGCAAAGCCCGCATTTGACGCAGACACCAGAGGGAAAATCCGTAACCTCTCCCTTTTCCTGAACATAGATCCCTGTAGTCTCCTTTGTAACCGGTATATCGGTACTGGAGATGGCGACCCCCATCAACGGACCGCCTATAATGACCTTACCTTTGCTCACGCTTGAAACGCCGCAAAACTCAAGGACATCCTGAATCAGCGTGCCGATCTTCACCAGCACATTTCTCGGATTCCCGACTGCGCTTCCTGCCACAGTGACAAACCTTTCGAGCAACGGTTTCTTCTCATTAACCGCCCGGGCTACGGCAAGGGCTGTCTCCACGCTGACAACCGTAACGCCGACATCCTCGGGAACCCCTGAAGACGGAATCTCCTTGCCCACAACGGCCTTAACAAGAAGCTCCTTCAGGCTCTGGGGATATTTCGGCTTAAGCGTTACCACATTGGCGGAACCCGCGGCGGCGCATATAGATGATACAGCGCCGGAAGCGTCCTCGCTGACACCTATACAGACCTTCGCGCCAAGGATGCCACCCATGATCTCCATGCCGGATGCCACATCCGAAGCCCTCTCGGCAAGGAGCGCCGACCTGTTAGTCATGTGAGGCTCCACATCCACGCCACTCACGACTAACGTATTCACTCGCTTTTCTTTTGCAGCCACAAGTTTGGTGTGAAGCGGGACAGGCTCTCTATCAAGGTCTACTATGCCCGCCTGTTCAATAAGAGTCAACGGATCCGAACCCTCCATCGAAAATTCGCCGACTGCATTCTGTCCGTCTGATTCTATAACAACAGCGGGAGATGCTCCTCCATGCATATCGGGAAATTTCTTGACTACTTCGGTAACCTTTCCTGATACCGTGGCATGGACCGCCGCTGTATCCGGGCCTGAACTCTCGCCAAGGATATCCCCTATCTTGACTTCGGCCCCTTTTTTCACTGCCGCACCGCACGGGCTGCCCACATGCTGTTGTAGTGGAATGGTTACTTGCCGGGAAGGAGGAACTGCTTCAAAAGACATGGAAACGCCTGCGGTCTGCACAGACAGACAAAGACCACCGGGAAATGTACCTGATTTCATACGCGTTCTCTCTCTTTCAAGTCAGTCTGTTAGGTTATTGGAAAAAATATTGTATTGCAGGTCATTCTGTTATAACGAACTCTGTTTTTTGTCAAGTGAAAAAAGGGAAAGCAGCCCAAAGAGATCACTGTATTGTTTTTGCACAAACGACTGTCCAAAAATGATACAATAAATGATGTAATGATATGAGCGCTTTTCTTGTAAATCAAGTGCCGTGTGTACTAAAATCATACACTTCACTCTTAAACTATGATTACAGAGGAGATTGAATATCGAAAATACGTTAACAAAACAAATAGATATATGCTTTACTCAAAAACGGCATAGTTATTGCTTAAGCATTTTTTCACTGTGGTCACGATTAGTTTCGGTCTCATAACAAAAAGGTTGAGGTAATGGACGGAAAAGATACGGATTATAGCGGAAATATGGATATCCCCTCCTTCAGAGTGTTGGAAAGAGAAGGAAAATTGTCTGTCGGGAACCTTGCGAGCGCAGGCGGACCTATCCTGGTCGTTAACAAAGGCCAGAAGGACTTGGATTTTGTCGCAAAGGGGGTATTCGAGCGTATCCTGTTTACGACTGACTGGTCTCCGACATCCCTCAGGGCTTTGGAATATATACTCGGATTCAAAAAATTGGTCAAAGAGTTGGATATCGTAAATGTCATATATGATAAGTTGACCGTGCGGGCCATACGGGAGCTCAAAAAGAGGCTTATTGAGACGCGCGCCAGATGTTTGGACGAGGATATTGAAGCCGAATATCACCTGTACGCGGGTGAAACCGCGAGTGAAATCATCTTGGCTGCGGAAGAATACGATTCTACAGCGATAGTCATGGGGCTGACGCACAATCAAAGGTTTAGAGATATTTTTCGTGGAAGGCCGTCATGTCGTGTGGCAAGTAGAGCGTCTTTGCCTACATTAATAGTTCCTTAGAGATGTGGTTGAATGGTTGAGTAGTGGACTGGTCAACTGCTCGACTGCCTCACAAAGTCTGAAGTGAAAACAAAGAAAAGAAGAGGAACAGGATGGAAGTAACTGTACTGGTACATGCTACGGATCAGGCCTTCAGGATACTGGAGGAAGCAAGAAAGAGATCGACAGAGATACTGGATGCTGCTGCACGACTTACGGCAGAGACTCAGTCCCTCCGGCAGAAAAAGGTCCAGGCAATGTTCAAGGGCGCCAGGCAGACAAAGGTCGAAGCGATCAGGTTTGTGGCGACCTTCCTTATTATGTTTGCTTTCTGGCTCTTCTTGTCCGGGCATTATGATTTCTTTCACATCAGTCTCGGATTGATCTGTTGCGGTTTGGTATCGCATGCGTCTTATGATCTCCTTTTTGCCAATCCGAGGCAAGGTGATATGTGGGTAATCGTGAAGAGATTTATTCTTTATATCCCATGGCTTTTCTATCAGATAGCCCTGTCCAATCTGCATGTTGCGCGTTTGGCCTTAGGGCCCAGGAGGCTGATAGAACCAAAGATAATAAAGTTTAAGACAAAATTGGAAAGCGACATCTCTCTGGTTGCGCTTGCAAATTCAATCACCCTTACTCCGGGAACAATCACCATAGATATTAAAGACGGGGTGTACTACGTGCATGCAATAAGCAAAAAGGTCGCCGAAGACCTTATGACAGGCGAGATGGAAGACAGGATTGCGCATATATTCATGGAAGCCGACCATGTGTACGTACAGGATGTTCTCGATGTCGCTCCTATATTCGGAGCTTTAAAGTAGAGAGGCATACACCATGATGACCAAACAATCAGACGACGTTATCGTAAAAACACTCTCCAGACTATTGATACCCTTTATGCAGATTTACGCATTATATGTTATTGCACATGGCCATTACAGCCCCGGCGGAGGGTTCCAGGGAGGAGTAATCCTCGCAGCAAGCCTTATATTATTGGTTATTACCTATGGACTGGATAATACATTGCGCAGGATGAACGAGAAACTGAATGTCATCATGTGCAGTGGCGGAGTCTTTATCTATGCAGGGATAGGCGTGTTGTGTCTGATACTTGGGGGGAACTTCTTGGATTATGCAAAACTGAGCCCGCTTCTTGGTGTGGGAATCGCACAGGCACGGTCCCTCGGTATCCTCGGGGTTGAGGTTGGTGTGGGAATGGCCGTTATGGCCGTTATGGTTTCGATATTCTTAGATGTCGCCACAGGCGGACTCCCTTCGGTGGACGCCCTTGAAAAAACATCAAGGGATAATGATTGAAGGATAAAGAGACCTTGAAGATTCAGGACATCAACAAGCGGTCTGCCAAAATGCGGCAGGTCTATGACATGATACTAAATCTTGCTCCCACTGATGCGACTGTGCTGATCCAGGGGGAGGAAGGGACTGAGAAGGCATTGGTGGCCAGATCTATTCACTTGAACAGCCACAGAAAAAACAGACCGTTCGATGTGTATAACTGTTCGGCCTATCCCCAGTTTTTAGTGGAAAGCGGCCTTTTTGGTCACGAGGTCGGAGCCTTTGAAGGGGCGCTATGTCAGAAGAAAGGATGCCTGGAAGAAACTGATGGCGGAACAGTGGTCCTGACCGAGATTGACAAGATATCCCCAATGACCCAGATCAGACTTCACAAATTCCTGCAAGATCGGGAGTGCAAGAGGGTTGGAGGATCGGAATCCGTAAAAACGGATGTAAGGATCATTGCCGCTGTCAATACCGACCTCGGAAGAGAGGTGGAAAGAGGCACCTTTAACGAGGAACTCTTTTACATGCTGAATGTGATCAATATACATCTGCCTTCCCTCAGACAAAGGAAAGATGACATTCCCCTTCTTGTCGATTACTTCATGGAAAGACTGAATATGGAGATAAATAAGAATGTCAAAAGGACAACATCCGACACTATGCAGTTGTTGATGGATTATTCCTGGCCGGGCAATGTCAAGGAGTTGGAAAATACGATCCAGCATGCGTACCTGTTGACAAAGGGTGAAGTGGTTGAGCGTGATTCCCTGCCGTCCCGCATTCTAAATGAGGTTTTGACTGAACAGGATGAAGGGGTAACCTCATTTGAGGAAAATGAAAAGCGGTTTCTCATGAAAACGTTGCAGGAATGTAACTGGAACAAATTGCAGCTTGCAAAAAGACTCAATGTGAGCCGCAGCACTTTGTACGCAAAGTTTAAGAAATATAAACTGACGACAAAGTCGAGTTAGCGCCCTTGGGGCAGGCTCTTGCCTGAGGTTGTCATAATATGGTCGGCAACTATGGATATAACTGACGGAAAATCGGGAGTGGCGAGATGGAAAATTTCTATTTGGGCGTAAGCATTTTTATGTGCTTACTTGTTCTTCTTTGTCTCTATCGGGTGCTATACGGGCCTACTATCATAGACCGCATTGTAGGCGTCGGCGCGATCGGCACAAAGACATTGCTTGTTCTGGTGCTGATGGGATTCATCTACGACAGGATAGAGATGTTTCTGGATATCAGTATAGTGTACGCTATTCTCAACTTCATTGGAACCCTGGCAGCGGCAAAGTATTTCGAAGGAAGAGGTGAAATCTGATGGAAATTGTAAAGGCGATATCTATTGGAATGATTGTAATCGGCTGTTTCTTTTTCACCACAGGGACCATCGGTCTGTTGCGTTTCCCGGACTTCTATTCCAGGATGCATGCCACCGGAAAAGGGGATACCCTCGCGGTGCTCATATCGCTGACCGGACTTTCCATATACCATTTTGCACATCATGGAGCCATTCTTGACAGCCTGAAAATATTGCTTATTGCCGTATTTATGTTCTTGGCCAATCCTACGGCGACCCACGCCATTGCCAGGGCGGCTTTTCGGTGCGGTGTAAAACCGTGGACCAGGGAGGGAACAAAATGATCTGGCAACTCGATCTGATAATCTGTCTTTTTGTTATCATCTGTGCGATCGCCGCTATTAATGTAAAAGATCTCTTGGCGGCAGTCATTATCTTGGGCGCATACAGCTTCTTTATGTGTCTTCTCTGGACCAACATGGGGGCCGTGGATGTTGCTTTTACCGAAGCGTCCGTGGGCGCCGGAGTGGGAACAGTCTTGTTTATTGCGGCTGTGAATAGAACCAAAAGGAGGTCAAAAGATTGAAGGCTATTGCATTGATCGCAGTCCTTATGACAGGAGGACTCCTAATATACAGTATTGAAGGACTGCCTGATTGGGGTGATCCTGATTCTCCGGCAAGCACCCATGTTTCACCGGAATATATTCAGGATGCTCTGGAGAAGACAGCAACACCTAATATTGTTACCGCCGTGCTTGCGGATTACAGAGGATATGACACCATGGGTGAGACCGCAGTAATTTTTACGGCAGGAATCGGGTGTGTCTTGATATTGCGAAAGAAGCGCAAGGGAAAGGGAGACTGATATGCTTGAGTACGTTGTCAGTAAATTCAACTTCTGGACCTATGTGATTTTGGTCGGGATCGGGCTATATGCGATGATCGGCAAGAAAAACCTGGTCAAGAAGCTGATAGGAATGAACATCATGCAGTCTGCTGTAATCCTTTTTTACGTTTCCATCGGCGCAAAAAAGGGGGGGGCAACAGTGCCTATATTTATGGGGGACGCTCACGCAGCGCATGGGCATGGAATTCATGAAATCATAGACGTCGCCAGTTATGTAAATCCCCTGCCCCATGTGCTGATGCTCACGGCGATCGTCGTATCTATTGCTACAACAGGTGTTGCGCTTGCGGCCCTCATTTTGATCTTCAGAAGATACAAGACGTTGAATGAAGATGAGATACTGAAGATCAGAAGGGAGGCAGGAGTATAAAAATGACAGAACAATTTGCTGCCTTGGTCATAATCGTCCCCCTGATTGCCGCCCTATTTATTCC
>MAXM01000216.1 GCA_001751015.1 Desulfobacterales bacterium C00003106 | reverse complement strand
CTAACAGCTAATCGCTCAAGTTAGGTCTTATAATAGCCGCCATCGCAGACACGGACATCTGTTTCATAATCGTTACAAATCGATCGTGTGTGAGGAGGATTCGTATTTCAAGGAGTTGGTCCGATATGTCCATTTGAATCCAATGAAAACCTTGCAAAGTTGGATCGGTACAGGTATTGTGGTCATTCGGTATTAATGGGGAGGATAAAAAACGACTGGCAGGATCGGGATCATTTGTTTAAGTGGTTCGGCTCAAGTAAGCGTGAGGCAAGAAAGGCGTATCGTGGGTTTGTAGGGGACTCGGTCAGGGGTGTCGTCCTGATTTCGGATTTGAGATCGAATAAATTTGACCTAAGTCTATGCGCTTACTTGGGAAAGTTATTTCGTCCCCGTTCCTAATACATGAAGGATGCCGCAAATGAAACGTATTTTGACCATAGCCGGCTCAGACTCCGGAGGAGGGGCCGGTATCCAGGCGGATATCAAGACCATTACGGTCCTGGGTGGTTATGCCATGAGTGTAATCACCGCCATTACAGCACAAAACACAACAGGAGTTCAGGGCATACTCCCTGTCTCACCGGAGTTCATCGGCAAACAAGTGGATTCTGTCTTGTCGGACATCGGTGTCGATGCAGTAAAGACCGGGATGCTTTTTGAAGAGGCCGCTATTGAGATAGTTGCCGGGAGAATAAAAAAAGAGAACATCGAAAAGGTCGTGGTTGATCCGGTTATGGTGGCCAAGGGTGGGGAGCCTCTTCTCGTGGCGGACGCAAGGGATGCCCTGGTGACGCAGATGGTGCCGCTTTCCTATCTCATTACGCCGAATATCCCCGAAGCCGAGGTCTTCTTAGGCAGACCCATAAAGACCGACAAGGATGTGAGAGAGGCTGCGCGAACCATTCATGGCATGGGGGCGGCAAATGTCCTTGTCAAGGGGGGACACCGGACCGGCCCCGCTCTTGACATCCTTTTTGACGGCAGGGATTTTTATGAGTTTGAAAAAGAGCGCATTGATACGGCGGGCACGCACGGGACGGGATGCACCTATTCATCCGCCATTGCCACATTTGTGGGGCAGGGATATCCACTGAGAGATTCGATTGAGATGGCAAAGGGGTTTATTCAAAGGGCGATAAAGTTTGCCTTTCCGCTTGGAAGCGGGCATGGTCCGACAAACCATTATGCCCATATCGCGCGTGAGTGCAGCCGCTATGAAACCCTGAAGGCATTGAACAAGGGGTTGGAACGGTTGAAGGTCCTCTCCATAGCCCATCTTGTTCCCGAGGTGCAGACGAATTTCGGATACGCTATTCCTTTTGCAGAATCAGCCGCAGACGTGGCGGCGTTCCCCGGCAGGATCATACGCATTCATGATAGAATCGAGACAGTCGCAGGGCCTGCCTTTGGGGCTTCCCGGCACATTGCATCGATCATACTTGCTGTTATGCGCTACAATGCGGAATACAGATCCGCAATCAATATTCGGTTTTCCGAAGAGCTCATTGCGCGCTGCGGGAAACTTGGATGGGAAATATGCTCGTTTGACCGGGCAATGGAGCCGAAGGATGTCAAGGAGCAGGAAGGGAGTACCCTGGAATGGGGTACGGACAGCGTGCTTTCCTCAGCGCACAAGATGCCTGATATGATCTTTGACAGGGGGGATTGGGGAAAAGAACCAATGATTCGAATCCTTGGAAAAGATCCGAATGATGTGGTAAACAGGATTATTGAATTGGTCGGGTGAAATGGAGCAACTATGACACAGTTTGAAGAAGCCCGGAAAGGCAACATAACAGATGAGATGAAGGCGGTGGCAGAGGCGGAAGGGATCGATCCTGCCTCTTTGTGTGCCTGTATTGCTGAAGGGAGCGCGGTTATACCTGCCAACAGGAACCATGCAGGCCTTATGCCAAAGGGGATAGGCAAGGGGTTGACGATCAAGGTCAATGCCAATATCGGAACATCAAAAGACCATATTGATCTTGATGAGGAGATCAGGAAGGTGCGAGCAGCTCTTGAGGTCGGCGCAGATGCGGTTATGGACCTGAGTACCGGAGGAGATCTGGTGGCGATAAGGCGAGCCATTATAAGGGAAACGTCTGTTCCTTTAGGGACTGTGCCTATCTATCAGGCGGCTGTTGAAGCGGTGGCCAACAAAGGCGGAATTGTCCACATGACGCCTGACATCCTTTTTAAGGCAATCGAGATGCAGGCCAAAGAAGGTGTGGATTTCATGACTGTCCACTGCGGTGTAACACGGTCTGCGATTGATCAGCTCAAGAAGCAGGGTCGGATTACCAACATCGTGAGCCGGGGAGGGGCCTTTTTAGCCACATGGATGCTTTACCATGATCAGGAAAACCCCTTATACGAAGAATACGATCGACTACTTGACATTGCGCTCAAATACGATATCACCCTAAGCTTGGGTGACGGCTTGCGGCCCGGTTGTCTCGCGGACGCAACAGACCGCGCCCAGATTCAGGAGCTTCTTGTCCTCGGAGAACTGACCCAGCGGGCCTGGGACGCAGGAGTGCAGGTCATGATCGAAGGACCCGGGCATGTGCCTCTTGATCAGGTGGAAGCCAATATACTCTTGCAGAAAAAGCTCTGCAAAGGCGCCCCGTTCTATGTTCTTGGCCCTCTCGTAACCGATATTGCAGCCGGATACGATCACATCGCCTGCGCCATTGGCGGTGCGCTGGCAGGAAAAGCAGGCGCCGACTTCTTGTGCTACGTGACCCCTGCCGAGCATCTAAGACTTCCATCACCGGAGGATGTCAGGGAAGGGGTTGTGGCTTCAAAGATCGCAGCTCATGCTGCGGATATCGCCCGCGGTCACAAAGGGGCCATTGAGCGGGACCGCAAGATGGCGGAGGCAAGGAACCGTTTGGACTGGGAGACACAGATCAACTGCGCCATCGATCCTGTCAGGGCAAGGGCCTATAGAGAGAGCAGCAGGCCGACCGTTGATGAGGTTTGCACCATGTGCGGCGAGTTCTGCGCCATCAAAATGGTGAGGGATTATTTTGGCGACTGATCGTGAGGAATCCATTGACAATGAAAGCAAAAAAGTCTTATTTATTGGTAACTACTCAGGTGGACAGACTGAAGGNNGTACATTGGGGTACGTTGTCGAGGATTTTGACCGATAACGCCGTGCAATTATTTATGTGAAGGTCTATAGTTACATTTATTGAAAGAAGCAACATTCCAGGAATAATTATACCATGAAACACAGGACATGACATGATATGACATTCATGGAAAGATTTCGTCTCATATTCGGTCCGGTGAAATTGAAGCCCAAGTTAGTAATCGGTATGAGCGCTATAGTGTTTGTTGTAATGGCGGCATTCAGCTATTTTGATGTTGTCTACCACAGGGCGTCTTTTCTTGATCAGACCGAGAAGCTGGTATCAGAGATCACGGATACCGTAGTCAAGAGCATAGAATACCCGATGCTCGACGGTGAAATGGAGCAGGTGCAGGTAATCCTTGAAAGGTTAAGGACCCTGGAGGATTTGGATGTTGTGCATCTGTGTGATCCGGATGGGGTTATTCGCTATAGCGGGGAGTCAGTCAATATAGGAAGGACCAGCGTCTCGGACGTTACACTCAAAGCGCTGGCTACGGGCAAGCTGGTCAATGGACTGGAAATACGCAAGGTAAAAGTCCCTGAAGGCGAAAAGATCCTTCGGTACGCAATCCCCATACCCAACGATCCGCCATGCTTCAAGTGTCATGGAAGTGATGAGGAATTACTTGGTGTTCTCACAGTGGGATACCGGTGGCAATCGGTGGAAAAAGAGGTAAGATCTCATAGAAACAGTGACGTTCTTCTTACTTTTGTTACTGTAATAATCATTAGTATTTTCCTGGCCAAGTGGTTGTCTACGTCTGTCACAAAGCCTATTTCGCTCCTCACCGACTGGGTAAACGAAATCAGCCGGGGAAATCTCGATGCCGATTTTCCTTTGGGAAAGCCGGCTTACTGCTGGGAACAGGATGCATGCAATAAGACAGAGTGCCCGGCTTATGGCGAGAAAAAGGCAAGATGCTGGTATATAGACGGTACGCTTTGTATGGGGAAACCGATGGGAAAATTTCCCGAGAAACTCGATGAATGCCGTGAATGCAAGATTTACAAGGAGTATGCAGGGGATGAGATTACCCAACTTGCAGATGCGTTCGCGTTCATGGCGAGGCAGCAGCAGAAGTACAGGAATGAACTGAAGCAGATGTACGAAAACAATCTCCAGCATGAGAGACTGGCCAGTATAGGAAAAGGTGTGGCCCACATCTCTCACGAGATAAAAAATCCATTGGTTGTCATAGGCGGCTTTACAAGACAGGTTTATCAGTCTTTAGAACCGGATAGCAAGGCGGCGGGGAAGTTGCAAATAGTCATTAAGGAGATTCGGAGACTGGAAGACCTGTTGATAGAGATATCGGACCTTACGCGTATCTCCGGTCCTGAAAAGACCCTTGGGGACATAAATGAGGTCGTAGAAGAGGTTTATGTCCTGATGGCCCCTGCGTTTAAGGAACATCACATAGAAGTGCACAGATGCCGTAACTCAAAGCTTCCCTTAATCTATTTTGATCCTAAGCAGATCAAACAGGTGCTTATAAATGTGGTAAAGAACTCCATTGAGGCCATGCTTGATGGCGGCAAGTTTTCCTGTGAAGTGAATGTTTGCGACAAGATGTTAGAGCTTCGAATCATGGATACAGGGAAAGGAATTGATCCTGACAAGCTTCCGGACATATTTGACTCGTTTGTCACAACCAAACCGAAAGGCACGGGCCTGGGGCTTGCAATTTCCTTGAAGATTATCCACGATCACAAAGGCACAATAAAATGTGAAAGTGAGGTCGGGAAAGGGACAACCTGTATCATAGCGCTGCCAGTTACATAGATCGTTAAATATAGACCTTCACATAAATAATTGCACGGCGTTATCGGTCAAAATCCTCGACAACGTACCCCAATGTACGCCTTACTCGAATTTTTCCCTCTATCCTTGTGCAATTAAT
>MAXM01000215.1 GCA_001751015.1 Desulfobacterales bacterium C00003106 | reverse complement strand
CCGCAGACAAAAAGGGAAGTATCGGTGATCGTCACCCATTCGAGTCTCACGGCACGGTAGTCCCGTTCATGTTCGTTGATCATCCCTTCAAAACCCAAACCGGCATTCGCCCTGATCAGCCTTGCCAGGACCACGACCTGTTCGCACATCTCAGGATTTCTCTTGTGGGGCATGGTGCTGCTGCCTATCTTCCCCATCTGAAAAGGCTCTTCTACCTCCCCGGTCTCACTTCGGGACAGGCTCCTGATTTCATCAGCGATCTTGGCCAAGGTTCCAGAGATCATGGCCATTGTTGAAAGAAATTCAGCGCTCCTGTCGCGGGCGGCATGCCAGGCAGTCAGGGGTGTTTTGAGTTTGAGTTTGTCTGAGAATTGAGACAACAGCTCAAGGTTCTTTTCGCCAAAGGCATCCCCAAAGGCATCCATTGTCCCAACCCCTCCAAAGAGCTCACTCACAAGAACGCGCTCTTTGCAGGCCATCAACCGTTCATGGTTCCGCCACACTTCATCTATCCACACCGCTATCTTTAACCCCAGCGTCATGGGCAAGGCATGTTGAGCGTGGGTGCGCCCGATGGTTACAACATCCATGTAACGTTCGGCCAGACCCATCAAGAGCCGCAAAATGGCCTCGATATCCCGCTTGACGATAACCAGGACGTCGCGAATTTCCAATACCTGGCCGGTGTCCTGTATGTCCTGGGTAGTAGCGCCAAAGTGAATAAATTGTCCTGCGTCCCTGTCACACAACGCCCGCCATGCCTCAAGCAAGGGGACAAGCGAATGAGACGTTTCTTTGATGCCCTTGCAAACTGCGCCTAAGTCAAAATAACGAAGATGCGCCTTCTCATTGATGGACCTGGCCGCCCACGCCGGGATAATTCCAAGATCAGCCTGCACCGAGGCCAGGGCAGCCTCTATCTCTATCCAGCGCTGACACCGATACTTGTCGCAGAATATCTGTCTGGCTTCGTCAGTTGTATAGCCGCTGCCATAGAATCGTGAATCAACAATGTGGCTGTGAAGTTCGCAACTATTCATATATGTTCTCGGAATCCGAGTCCCTTTTTTTCTCAATCTCTTCTATTGTTTCATCCACAATCTGCAAGGCATGGCCTATGTATTTTTCCGGATGGTCAAGATATGCCATGTCTTCACGGGTCAGAACGGAGCCGATTTCAGGGTCATCCATCACCGCATCTTTAAACGAAATCCCGGCATCCCTGGCCTTGTTTGACAATTCGTGGAGTTTTTCAAGGGATTTCATCTTGCCTATCCGGCCGCTCAGACGAAAGAGGAGCCATTCTGAACCAATCAGTGCCTTGTGAAGATAGAGATTTTCCAGCATGCGATCGACCCGCACCTCCAGGCCGGACATCACATCCAGCATATACCGCAGGGCCGTACCTGTATAGATGCAAAGCTGGGGCATTGCCAGCCACTCCGACCAGAGGCAGCGGGCATCCCGTTCGTGTTCATGAGCCATGCTCTCCACAATTGTCCCGGCAAGATGTCTTACGTGCATAGACAGCACAATAATCCGCTGACAGATAACGGGATTTCTCTTGTGAGGCATCGTGCTGCTCGCAACAGTCCCTCCAGGGGCCGGTTCCGCCAACTCGTTGATTTCCGTCTTCTGGAGCTGAAATATCTCATTTGCTATCTTTGCAAGGGTTGTAACGAGCAGGGAAAAAACAGATGCCAGTTCACCAGTATTGTCCCGGGAGTTGTGCCAGGCCACCCTGGAATGTTTTAGACCCAGGATATTCATGGTTCGTGCGGCGACTTCCATGGCCCGGGGACCGAGGGCGGCCATAGTCCCGACCGCGCCGCCCAATTGACCTGCGGTAATCTTTTCGGATACGCATTTCAGACGTTCGATGTGACGACGGACCTCAGTGACCCATATTACGACCTTTAGTCCAAAGGTCGTTGGCAAGGCCTGCTGGCCATGTGTGCGAGCCGCCATGGGCGTTGATCGGTGCCTTGCGGCCAAATCCAGGCAAATCATTTCAAGAGTCCGCAGATCCCGATATATTATGGTCACGGTCTCTTGCAATTCAAGGATTTCAGCGGTGTCTATAATATCCTGGGTAGTTGCGCCATAGTGAACATATTCCCCGCAGCCCTTTTCGCATACCGAACGGAGATTACTTATCAAAGGCACAAGAGAATTGCGGCTGTGCAGATAACCCTCATGAACCTTTTCCAGGTTCAAATATTCGAGCCTTGCCTTACGTTCGATTTCCTTTGCGGCCTCATGCGGTATGACCCCCATCTCCCCCTGAGCCTTTGCAAGGGCTGCTTCGACATCGAGCCAGCGTTGATATCTCGTCTTTTCATCAAAAACCTGTGCCAATTCAGGCGTACTGAACAGATGCTGATTTATCTCAAAGTCAATAGGGTGTGCAGGCATTGTTTAGCGGTTCCTTTGTCCGGTCTGATCCTGAACCGGATGTTGATTTTCTTGTCAAAGAGAGAATTTCTTATTGTTCTTTTTCTTTAGGAACGGAGACGAAATAACTTTCCCA
>MAXM01000214.1 GCA_001751015.1 Desulfobacterales bacterium C00003106 | reverse complement strand
ATTTTTACTAATTTGTTGAAAATGGTGTTGTAGATCATTTTATTTTTTCTCTCCATATTATCTTAACAATACTATATACTACCCAGTGGTATATATAAGTAACGCTTACATAGTACTACGGTAACATATATATAGTATGCGTGTGTATAGTAGTGTACTGATAAACAAAGGTGAAAATAATAATGAGTACAAAAATTTGCGTAGCATTCAATGATTCAACAACCGAAGCATTGGAACAATATGAAACAAAATACAATTGTAATAACCTACCCGAAGCGATCAAGGAAATCGTAAATCGGTATTTAGCGGAGGATGAATAATAATGATAACATGGAATGAAAAGAAAGCTGCAATCATAACAGCATTGGAAGAACACGGATACGAGAAAAACAAAGCAGTCGATACATGGCAAAAAGAAATAGAAAACAGTCCCATGATTTGTGTAGTTGATCTAAAAACTCAAAATCAACCAGGTGAACTAATATCTGTATCCATGATCGACCCTGAAAACCTTGACCAACCACCAAGCAATCAAGATATTAATGGCGTGATCGGTGCAACCCAGCAGATCATACGAACTGCTATAAACGATCTCGAAACTGTGCAAACCGAACCAAAAACCGAACAAGCCGACCCAATACCAGACAATACCGAACAACCAACCACAGAACGGGCAGAAAGTGTACCCCGGCCCAAAACAACAAAAATGCCAGCAATAGTGCAACCGGCCAAACAGGTTGAACTAACTGTTGACATTGTACAACAGTATATCAATTCTGACGCAACAAAGAAACAAGCATTTAATTTTATGGCATTCTGCCAGGCAAACGGCCTTGACCCATTTAAGCAGGAAGCGCACTTGATAATATTTAAGGGGAAGGCTACCCACGTAATAGGCGTCGACGGTAACATCAAAAGAGCACAAGAACAGCGAGACTATGACGGATTTGAAGCCGGTATTATCGTAAAAAAGAAAGATGGTACTCTTGATGAGCGTGAAGGTACATTTTTACAGAAAGAAGAAAAGCTGTTGGGTGGATGGTGCAAAGTCTACCGAAAAGGCATGAGTCATCCCTTTGTATCAAAAGTAACACTTGAAGAATATATCCAAATGAATAAGGAAGGGAACCCAAACAAAATATGGGCAACTAAACCGGCTACAATGATAGCCAAAGTTCCAACATCTCAATGTCACAGGAAAGCATATGCCGGCATTAATAGTGGCGGATATGAACAAATCGAAATGAAAGATCTTGGTGACGTGGAAGTAATAGAATGAGCAACGATAATACAGATAAGATGATTACTATGGCTCCTGTGATTCATGACGGTATATGTAGTCTATTGGATCATATGTTACTATATGATCATGGTATTCCTGAATTAGAAGGCGATATAAAAGAAATCAAAGATTTGATGAGAACCGCAAAGGACGTGTATTAACATGAGCAATGGAAAAGTAATCATGGACACAGAAGATTACAATCAACTGTGTGAATTGATAGATAGCACATTGGAATATGTACCTACTGTATTCAGAGAAAGCAAAACTGCGTTTTTCAACCGAATTGTTGACAAATATGAAAATGCAACAAACGTAACAATGGTTTGTATGACACAAAAAGATTTTAATAGACTTTTTGATCTAAAAAAAGATGTTGCCGATATAATGGCAAGAATGGTATGTAAAGAGGTTTCAGAAAATGACAAATGAAAAAATCATAATGAGTAAAAACGATTATCACAAAATCCTTGATATCGTAGATGTGTTACTGGAATATTATGATGATGACATGTCAAAAGTAGAAGACATAAAAGATCTGCTTGAAAAAGCAGACTGTCTTGACGATGTTATACTTAATATAATCAAAGACATGGATGAAAACAACGAATTTATTATCAGTATCAAACTTGACACGAAAAAAAACACATTACTCAAAAAAGCACAAACACACGAGGAGGACAATTAAAATGAGCGAACAAATAGTAGAAAAACTAACCATTAAAAATTTCATGGGAATCAAAAGATTAACTTTTGTTCCACAAAAGGGATTCAATAAGATTATGGGACCAAACGCATCCGGTAAAACGTCAACTTTGAAAGGGCTGGCTATGGTAACGGGTAGTAGGATGGACTCAAAAATAACCACAAATCCCATCAGAAATGGCGAAGACGAAGCCACCGTTACTGCTGAATTAACCGATATGATAATAACCAAAACCTGGAAAAAATCAGGTAAAAGCCGGCTACAAGTATTGAGCAAAGACGGGGCGGTATACCCAAGCCCGGTTAAGATGCTTGTGGAGTTAATCGGCCCATTACCATATGACCCAACCCGGTTCATGGATCTGCCACCAAAAGAACAAACCAAAGTACTTTTATCATTAATTGAAACTGATGAAGATTTTGATGATTTGGAAGCACAAAAGAAAAGGGCATATACTGAAAGAACCGGCGTAAATCGGCTTGTTAAAAGTATCAAAGCTAAAATTGAATCATACCAATTGGACTACCCAGATGTACCAAACGAAGAAGAATCATTATCTGATTTATCAATGCAACTAACCCGTGCATTGGCCACCGAAGGACAGCACCGAATTGATATCGAAACCAGAAAACTAAATCACGAATCCATTGAATCAAAAAAAGATAAAATCAAACGTCTTAATGATGAAATCAACCA
>MAXM01000213.1 GCA_001751015.1 Desulfobacterales bacterium C00003106 | reverse complement strand
ATTCTTTTCCTTGTGCGCTTTCCACCAGTATGGGATCGAACTTGTCCTCGTTGCGTAATCGGATCAATAACTGCTGCGCCTCGCCCCTGGCGTCAAAATGGCCCACGCATATCCTGTTCCATGTTCCTTTTCCGGGGATTTGCACTACGTGCTTATAGGCATCATATCCCTTTTTCTGCAGACGCCGAATCAGTTTTTCAGCGTCTGCGGATTTCTTCAATGATGCGACCTGCACTGTCAGCCTGCCGGTCTTTTTTACAGGAGGGGGCTTTTGCCTGGCGATGAATTTGTCCTTTTTTTTCTTTTCCGGAGCAGGCTGAACATGTTTCAAACGCGCTTGTTTCTTTTTCTCCGTAAGGGTCGCATAAAAATCGAGGTCCGGTTTTTCCGAGACGTTCTTTGTCTCTTCCTTTTCTTTTTCAAGAAGCTCTCTTTTGACGGATATCAGCTCCTCTTGCAGTTTTTCGATATCAAATTTGAGCGGCACTGTTCCACGCCCCACTATTACACCAAGAAAAAACATCCATGCAGCTATCCCGATGACAGCGCTGAGCCAGATAAACATCCTTTTCCGCGTAAGCACAATTGCGGCTTTTTCCGGCGTTTTCGCAGTCCGTTTCTTGTCTGTTTTCTTTTTCATAGCAAGACGTTTGATGTGCCCGTGGAAGGACTGTTGCAAGTGTTGCATACGTCTCTTCTCAAAAAATGATCGACCCCACCGTAAGCGTAGCATGGGGAAGGGATAAACGATTACCCGCGTGGATACTATAGACCTTCACATAAATAATTGCACGGCGTTATCGGTCAAAATCCTCGACACAACGTACCCCTTACTCGAATTTTTCCTTCTAGCCTTGTGCAATTAATTATCTGAAGGTCTATACATCACATCGATTCGGGCGCTGACACGCCCATCAGTTTCAAGCCGTTGCGGACAATGATGCGGACCGCTGAAACCATATAGAGACGGGCCGCGGTCAGCACAAGATCGTTGGAAAGAACCTTGTGTTTGTTATAGTAGTTATGAAAGGTGGCCGCCAGTTCTGTTAAGTAAAACGGGACCCTGTGTGGTTCCATCAGCCTTGCGCTTTCAGCCACGACCGCAGGAAACCGGGACATGCATTTTATCAGCGCAAGCTCTTCGGGTTCCTTCAACTGCATCAAATCAACAGTATCTCCGAAACACGGCTCTTCAGCCTCGCGTGCGCACGCCTTTTTCAGTATACTCGATATCCTCGCATGCACATACTGCACATAATACACGGGGTTGTCATTGGACCGGCGTTTTGCCACCTCGAGATCAAAATCAAGGGGGCTGTCATATCTCCTTGTCAGAAAAAGGAAACGGGCTGCGTCCCGTCCAACCTCATCTACAACATCACGAAGCATAACGAATTCCCCGGCTCTTGTGGACATGGCTACGGGATTGCCACCGCGAAGAAGATTGACAAGCTGTATGAGGATTACCTTGAATCTTTCCTTTTCGTGTCCCGTTGCTTGAATGCAGGCGCTTATCCGGTGGATATATCCGTGATGGTCAGCCCCCCAGATATCGATAATCCGGTCAAAGCCCCGCCTCAATTTGTCGTCGTGGTATGCGATGTCCGAGGCAAAGTAGGTCGTGATCCCATTTGCTCTGACAACCACCCGGTCTTTTTCATCTCCAAAATCAGTGGTGCGAAACCATAGCGCTCCGTCTTTCTCATAGATTATTCTTTTTTTCTTAAGGTCTTGAATCGCCTTGTCCACTGCGCCGGCATCAAATAGGCCTTGCTCGCTGAACCAGTGATCGAATCGCACACCGAAATCGGTCAGATCCTGCTTTATTTCATTCAGTATGGTCGATGCCGTAAATCTGGCGCAAAAGGCCACGGCCTCTTCGGCAGGGATGTCCAACAATCCACGTCCTTTTATTTCCGAGATCGCCTGCGCTTCTTCCCTTATGTAATCGCCCTGGTAACAATCATGAGGGAAGTCAATATCAGCGCCATGAAGTTCTCTGTACCGGAGAAACACCGACAGCCCAAGCGTCTGTATCTGACGTCCAGAGTCGTTAATGTAGTATTCCTTTTCGACTTTGTATTCCGAAGCCCTTAAGATGTTTGCCAGAGTGTCTCCTACCGCTGCCCCCCTTCCATGTCCGATATGAAGGGGCCCTGTAGGATTAGCGCTCACAAACTCTATCAGCACGTTCTGCCCCCTGCCGATATCAGAACATCCGTATATGTCATCTGACTCGTGGATCTCTTTGAGCACGGCGTGCCAGCATGCGTTGTTTACAAAAAAATTGATGAATCCCGGGCCTGCGATCTCCGCCTTTGCAAGGAGGCGGCCGGTATCGGAAATGCTGTTTAACAGGATTTGCGCAACTTCACGCGGAGGGCGCTTTTGAGATGACGCCAGGACCATAGCGATATTGGCGGCGAAATCACCATGCGCCGATAGCTTAGGCGCCTCCAGTTCTATTTCCGGAAGAAGAACCTGCTTCAGTTCCCCGTTTTCAAATCCCTTTTTTATCGCCTGGCAGATAAGCGCTCTCAGCTTGTTCTTGATTTCTTCCATAGTCCCGTTTTGTGATGACCTCGCAAAAAGGTGTTTTCTTTCTTTCATGAAACCCATTAATCTTTAATGCCTTTTTGAAATCAAGTCAAGCGCCAAACAGGATGAACCCCCTTCGCAGTCTGTTGGATGTTCTTGAGATTCAACACCCCGGCCTTCCCGGGCAAGGGCGAGAGGGGGAAAAAGTGTAACTTGAGAAATAAAGGATGCCGAAAATTGAATATGTTTTAATAATTCCTTGACAGTGCGGGGATGTCTGTTACTTAAATAGATAGGGTTTATATTTTCCCATAGATAATGCCTGAACGAAAAGTATTTTTTTCAATATCGGGAATAGCTTCAGCTTATTTAGCTATAGACCTTCAGATAATTAATTGCACAAGGCTATAGGGAAAAATTCGAGTAAGGCGTACATTGGGGTACGTTGTCGAGGATTTTGACCGATAACGCCGTGCAATTATTTATGTGAAGGTCTATATGTGAAGATGGATAGAGAACACGAAGTCATGGGCAACAAGGATCAGGAATAATGTTATTGAAGCAGGACCACCTGATAGGGCTGGATATCGGTTCCAGGTCTATCAAGGTAGCCGATATTGTACAGGGTTCCAATGGATTGGCGTTGAAGCACTTTGGGATGGAACCTCTGCCGGCAGATACTATTTCGGAAGGTGTGATAGAAGAACCTGGCGTGGTTGTCGCCGCCATTAGGCGGCTCATTGCTGACTTGAAGATCAAGGAAAAAAAGGTGGCGATTTCGGTTTCCGGGTATTCCGTGATCATAAAAAAGATAGTGCTTGCCAAGATGTCGGAAGAAGAACTGAGTCAAACCATACAGTTTGAGGCGGAGCAGTATATTCCTTTTGACGTACAGGATGTAAACATAGATTTTCATATTCTGGGAGATAGTGATCAAAACCCCAATCAGATGAATGTCATGCTCGTTGCGGCAAAAAAGGGTGTTGTTGACGTATATCTTGACATCCTTACGAGGTCCGGACTGATACCTGCGGTAATAGACGTAGATGCCTTTGCTCTGGAGAATGCTTTTGAAACCAATTACTTGCTTGAGGACGGGGAGACAATGCTCGTTGACATAGGGGCGAACAAAATGAATATCAGCGTCCTGAAAGAGGGTGTGTCCGCCGTGACCCGTGATGTGGCTATGGGGGGCGAACAGATTACAAGGGAAATCGCCTCTGAGTTCGATCTCTCATTTGAGAAGGCTGAGGCAGCCAAACTCGGGACGCCCAATGATAAAGTATCTCCTGGTGCCCTTGAGCATATCAGGACGAGATGCGTTTCCCAGTGGTGCAACGAAGTCAGGAGGGCCATTGACTTTTTTTATTCGACCTATGCTGATTCTGAGATCAAACGAATATTCCTGAGCGGGGGGGCTGCGAGGACTGAAGGGTTGATTGAACTGCTTGCAGTCGAGACCTCTGTTGATGTGGAACTCTTCAATCCCTTTAATGAGCTCTCTGTAGAGGTTAAGCATCCTGACCCCGATCTGCTTACCGTTGCCCCGCAGGCCGCTATCTGTGTTGGCCTGGCTCTGCGGAGAATGGACGATAAATGATAAAGATCAATCTGTTACCATTCAGGACAGCGAGAAAAAAGGAGAATATCCGGCAACAGGTCATGATATTTCTCCTTTCTGTCGTCCTGGTCTTGACGCTCATGTGCGGATACGGAACAATGTTGTCCGGAGACATTGCGGCCCTCGAAAGCAATATTGAAATGGCGAGCTCCGAACTCGTTACCTATCAACAGGTTATTCGCCGTGTGAAAGAATACGAGAACACACTCCGACAGCTCATGCAGAAAAACAGCGCAATCAAGGAACTTGAATTGGGGCGAGCCGGACCGGTCACAACAATGAATGCCATGACACAATGCATAGTTCCCCAAATGATGTGGTTGACAAGCATGTCAGAAAAGGACGGATTCCTTAATATAAACGGAATTGCAGTGGACAATGCTACAATAGCGCATTTTATGGAAAGGCTGGAGGAATCGCCCTGTTTTATCGACGTAGATCTGCAGTCTTCACAACAGACTGAATTCGCCGATACGTTGAAGGTCAAGGTGTTCAGAATAAAATGCAAGCCGGTTAATCCATGGATGCAGGCGAGCCCACAGGGGGCAACGTGAGAAAGTTACATTTTCCGAAGATCCCGCTTGAAACAATCGACAGTTTCAGCAAGGTTCAGAGGATCATAATATGTGTCGCCACTTTTTCGCTTCTGATCGCTGGCTTCTATTCTCTTGTTTATTCTCCAAAATCAAAGGAGATCAGCGAATTGGAGAACGAATACTCCGCAATGCAGGTTGAACTGGCTGAGGCAAGAAGTCGAGCCATGACCTTGAAAGGATTGAAAGAAGATGTCAGAAGCGCCACAATGGACCTTGCGAAAGCAAAGGAGCTTCTTCCTGACACAAAGGAGATTCCAAAGCTCCTGGAAAGCATAACGAGCGCCGGGAAATCGGCTGGTCTGGAGTTTCTCCTGTTCAAACCCGGAGAAGAGGTCTTGAAGAATTTCTATGCCGAAATCCCCGTTACTATCAAGGTGACTGGTTCATACCATAACATAGCCGTTTTTTTTGATAAGATCAGTAAGCTTTATCGGATAGTCAATGTGTTTGATGTGGAAACCAAAGGCAACGACAAGGGTAAGATGAGCATGTTGACCACGACATGTACTGCAAAGACATACAGATTTGTAGAAGGTTCAGATGCTGCCTCCGGAAAAGAAAAAAAGGAAAAAGGGAAATAGGCTGATTGCGGGCATCCGGACACCTCTATTTTGCGCCGCTCTTTTTTTATTCTGCCTGCAAACAGGGTGCAGGGAAGAGGTTTCTCCTCCTGAAAAGCCGGGGGGGGTCCGCCAGAAGATAGTCCGGCAAGACCAGACAGACAAAAAGCATGCCGGTTCTGAAGATGGTCTTGTCCCCTCTGTCAATATCCTGCCCCTGTCTGAAGAGTTCCTGCAACCAACAACCCGGCTGGCAGTGGAACAACAAGGCGGAAACCAGGCAATAGACCCTGATACGGGAAGAGAACCGTATCCCGGACACCCCCTTTATTCATACGACCCCAAGGAAAAGATAGATCCTTTCATGCCGGTTCTTGGAGTAAGGCCGGACAGCGGGTCTCCTGATCCAAAAAAACGGGCAAAGAGAACCGCTCCGCTGACGCCGCTTCAGAAAATAGATATCAACCAGATGAAACTTGTGGCTGTCATAACGGCCCCGACCGGAAACAGGGCCATGGTGGAAGATGCCTCGGGGAAAGGGTATCTTATTTCAAAAGGAACATACATAGGAACCAACTTCGGGAAGGTGGTCGGGATATTGACAGAGAAAGTCGTTGTGCAGGAAGATGTTGAAGACATTATCTCGGGCAACGTCACCGTTCGGGAGGTTACGCTGGGACTTCCCCCAAAATATGAAAGCGGGAGTATGCAATGAGCCGAATTTCAGCAAAATCGCGGGGTAATGCCGGCGGCAAGGCCGGACTACTCTGTTTAGCATTATGGGCGCTTATCGCGGGATGTGCTCCCCGTGCCGACATCATGCCTGACACCGGCAAAGAGATTGTAATTCAGGACATCCGGGTGGCGGAAGGGGAAAAGGACGTATCGATTATTATCACAGCCTCACAGCCTTTGTCATACTTGGCATTGCCCAGCCAGCTCGGATTAGATATTATTCTTGAAAACATCTCTTTTGAGTCCTTTTCCGAAGAGATCCCGGTCGAAAATGATCTGATTCAGTCTATCAAATGCGAGTGGAAAAAAGATACCTGTTCGGCCCGCATAAGTCTTGGATTGAAGAAGGCCGCGAGACATGAGGTCTTGAATGAAGAAAAGGGCCTTGTAATCAAATATCAGAAGCCGGATGCGTCGCCTTCGAAAGACAAGGAGGGGGAGGAGGAGAAAGAGGAGACAGAAAAAAAAGTTGCTCACAAGGAGGCGCAGGCCATAGAAAAGGAGGCATGGGTCAAGAGGGTCGATTTTGAGACTCAAAAAGGGGGAAGATCCCGGGTGATCATTGAGACCTCTGCGGAAGCGCCGTACGAATTAAAAAGACTCGACAAGAGGCTTGTCCTGATTCTTTTCAGGACAAGGATATTGAAATGCCAGGAACGACCGTTGATTACGACTCGATTCAAAAGCGCAGTAGACCGCATCAGTCCGGCACAGGACCGGGACCAAAAAGACACGGTTCTTGTTACTGTGGAACTCCGGGAGGCGGTGCCGTATCGGATTGAACATAAGGGGAACCTCTACGTTCTTCATTTCGATCCGTCCAACATCCCTCCCCGTCCGCTTGCAGCCGCGCATCTGCCGGACTGGGAAAGGATAATGGAAGAAAGCGCAACGGAATTGCTGAGGAAAAAAGAGAAAAAAGAAAAGCTGTCAGAAGAAAAGCCCGCAACGGAATACGGCAAGGTATACACGGGGCAAAAGATCTCCCTCGAATTTCAGGATGCGGATATCCACAACGTATTTCGGATACTTACCGACGTGGCAGGAAAAAATTTTGTCATAGGAGACGATGTCAAGGGGAGAGTGACCTTGAAGCTGGTCGATGTTCCGTGGGATCAGGTAATGGACCTGGTCCTGCAGATGAACAAGCTGGGTACACAGACAGACGGTAACGTAATACGCATTGCAAGGCTGGAGGCCCTGCAACAGGAACAGGATGCCATAGCCGCCAAAACGGCATCGAAAGAGAAGGCCGAGCCCCTGATTACCCGGTACATAGCGATCAACTACGCCAAAGCCGAAGAGATCAAGGCCCGCTTAGATGAAGTGAAGAGCGAGCGGGGAATCGTGACAGTAGACGAACGTACCAACATGATCATCATAAACGACATTCCATCAGCCGTTCAACGGGCCGAGGATGTTGTGAAACGGCTTGATATCGCCACCCGCCAGGTTGTCATAGAAGCCCGGATAGTGGAGGCATCGAGCGATTTCGCCCGTAAAATAGGCATAGAATGGGGAGGCGAGTGGGGAAATAACTCGACAATACTGGGAGGCGCAGTGAGCGCCGGAAACGTTACCATCCCGGGAGATAGCTTTCTGGTGAACCTTCCTCCGGATGAGACTACGAGCGGAATCGGTTTCACCTTCGAGAGGCTGGCGGGCTCGGCCAGCCTGACGCTCAATGCTCAACTCATGGCCATGGAGGCAGAGGGAGAAGGAAAGATCATCTCAACCCCCAAGATTGCGACACTGGACAATGTAACGGCCATGATCCAGCAGGGCGACAAGATCCCCTATCCTGAACAGACAGAAGACGGGATCTCAATTGCATGGATTGATGCAACTCTCAGCCTGGAGGTCACGCCCCATATCAGCCCGGACGGAAAGATCGGATTGCTGATCAACGTCAAAAAACAGAGACCGGACTGGACCAACACGGTCATGGGAGCGCCCGCCATCAGGACAAAAGAGGCCGAAACCGAGGTCCTGGTGTCGGATGGAGAGACCGTGGCCATCGGGGGTATCATTATTGGCGAGAAATTATGGGGCATCAAGAGGGTTCCATGGATTTCGAGGATCCCTGTCTTGGGCTGGTTTTTTCGATCGACATCAAGAAAGACCGAGACATCCGAACTGCTGATTTTTATCACGCCAAAGATTATCTGGGCAGAAAAGGATCATATCGCAGATGCCAACAACATCCTTTAGGACATCATGGTGTAAGGCTTTTTTCCCTTTTTGTCTCTTTTGGCTGACGGCGATGCTCTCCCCCATGATCTTGCATGGAAAAGAGGCCCGGAAAGAAGAGACAGTAAGGTTCGAAACAGGGCTCTATTACACGATTCAAAGAGGCGATACCCTGTGGGACATCTCGAAACAATTCTATGACTCATCATATATCTGGCCTGACCTGTGGCAGAAGAATGAATATATACCCAATCCTAACTGGATATATCCGGGAAACCGTATCAAGCTTTATGACAGGATCGAACAAAACGCAATCCCGGCACAGCAACGGAAAAAAGAAAAGAAGCGCAGTTTTTTTACGTATGACCCCATAGACAGGGTTGGGTTCATACGCAAGAAAGCTGTCATAGGATCCGGGGAGGTCATTGGCTCTGAAAAACAGAAATGGCTGTTGAGCGTAGGAGACGAACTTTATATTCATAGTGACGAGGGCAAGAAGTTTGACGTCGGAGACAGGTTCTTCGTGTTCAGGCATTCGGAAGCGTCGCTGGAACATCCTCTGCATGGAGATGAGGTCGGCATTCAACACCTTATCCTCGGCGTTCTTGTCATGACTGAAGTATTGCCTGACATAATCACGGCAACTGTCGTGGAAGCGTATGAAGAGATCGAAAAAGGGGATCGTCTTATGCCATACAAAAGGCGATCTCGCAAGATAGAAACAGTCGATGCCGTACCCGGTCTCGAAGGGATTATTCTCTCTGCAGACGAGCAGAACGATAGGACCGTATTCAGTGAAGGCGTGGTTGTTTTTATTGATAAAGGCGAAGTCGACGGGGTCCGGGCCGGACAGGCTTATGACATCTACGTGCAAGAGGAAGAGACATTCCGTGATCGTGACCGTGACACGAGACATCTGCTCCCCCCCCCTGTTGTAATAGGCCGGATACTCATCCTGCATACGGAAAAAACCACTGCCACAGTGCTCATAACCAGCGCTTCAAGAGACGTCTGCATCGGCGACAAGATCCATGCAGATCCTGTCACCGGTCTTCCTTGACATCAACGGGTTCTCTTGTGTCAATACTCAGTTCAACCCTGACTGGTTTGGATATCCTCTTTAGTCTCAATGTGGAGACCATGGCCATGACCACTTCCTTAAACATATCCCTGACAAATCGATTCATGGGTATTTTCTGATCATTTATCCTCAGGAGGACTCCGAAGACCTTGCGCTTCTTTTTTATCACGTGTTTGATGATGAACTCACAAACCGATTCCGCATCATTTATGTCAAACACGGGAAGGTCCATATTGATCGGGGTGTCGGATGCAAGGGCAATGAGACGATCTTTCTTTCGGCATAACGGCTCTTCCTGAACCGTTTTTCTCAGGACCTCTATCTTGGGCAGACCTTCCCGCTTAAAACCCTCGGCAATAATGATATCAGCGCTATCGAGATAAAGATCGCAGAGCCTGCCAAGCCCTGTCTCCTTGCTCCTCTGTTTTATCATTGCTATCTTGTGCGGCGAAGATATCAATACCTCATGGGCGCCTGCTCCGGCATAGCGCCATGTGTCCTTTCCCTCGTGGTCTATGTCAAAATCATGGGATGCATGCTTTACGGCGGCGACTCGGTACCCCTTTGCGACAAAGACGGAAATCAGCTTTTCGATCAATGTGGTCTTGCCGACGCCCGAGCTTCCTACAATAGATATAACAGGTGCCATAGAACAAGAATTCTTATCTTTTTGGGTTTTCAAAAAATAGAAAAAATTTAAGGAACGGGGACGAAATAACTTCCGTCTGAAAAACGAAGGTTAAAAACACTATATATCAGGATTGTTGTATGTTGTAAATGAGAAGCCGAAGGGGCGTGGAAGGTATTTTTGGGACAATCAACGAGCTTCATGATTGCCGGGAGAAATCACTTTGAGCAATGAGGCGAAATAGGCATGCTCTTTGCCGGACGTTAAACGCTTCCTGGCAGCCGTTCTTGCCATGTGACCGAGTACGATCAGTCCAAAGCCGAGCAGGAACATTGTTGCTGATTCAGGTGTGCGAGTAAGAGTTACACCGCTCACCTCAACAAGGTTATTTTCAGACGGGTCGGTTCCATCTGTCCCGCATGCCTCCTTCGGCCCAAGGGCCGGGAGATGAGAATCGGCTATTGCTTCAATCTCCTGGTGATCCATGATATTCTCGCTGATCATCGTGTGGGAGAAGGTTGTTGATTTTGAGATCCTGTCCGGCTGTTCATCCTGAACAAGAAGGCGCACAGGGTCTGTCTGGGCAGCAATGTCCTGATACTGCATGCCGGACGCAGAGATCACGGTATCACACGCGTCGCCGGAACCCTTTCGAACGGTGTGGTCTTCAGCGCGTCCGGCGTTGCAATCGACATCCGATGGCGTATCAGCGACAATCCGGCTCTCATAGCTGACACTCGAAGCAGCCAGGAACAAATTGGCGTTTGTTTTCGAAGGACAAAGCACAAGTAGAAAGGGTGCAACAAACAGAATGAAAGCTTCTTTTGCCTGATTCAAGTTATCACCTCGCGTGAATATTTTCATCCGTTCCTTGGGAATTTTTTCTCTCGTTGACTTTTAGAGCTGTGGAAATCAATAATGTCCAATATTGCGCCGGATTTTGGTTCGGATTCAAGGCGCATCAAGGGACGCATCGAGATATGCAACTCTTGATGCAACGCAGAAGCCGGATCAAAAGACAGGTGAGATAGGACCATTATTT
>MAXM01000212.1 GCA_001751015.1 Desulfobacterales bacterium C00003106 | reverse complement strand
CCAAAAATAAATTTACATTTTCAGGTGTTGAGGCGCCCGCATGGCAAGGCGCGAGAAGGGCGAATAGCAGGGCTATTTAACCGACGAGCAACGCAGCCATGCGGGATAGATGGACGCATGAAATGTTATTTTTGGGCGAGCCCTAAGTAGGTATGGGTTACAAGAAGGTAAAGCATAGAATCCGTTTTTGGGGTTCGCCGACCGGGATCGGGTATCTTCCAGGACAAATCAGACAAGCCATCGGCATGGTGGTAGTCTGACTTAGGCGCATGACAAGGAGCGTATAACAATGTCGAATGTCGTAGTTATAGGAACGCAATGGGGTGATGAAGGGAAGGGGAAGATAGTCGATCTTCTGGCGGAATCGGCTGACATGATTGTCCGTTTTCAGGGCGGCAACAATGCGGGACACACGCTTGTCATAGAGGGGAAACAGTTTATCTGTCATCTTATTCCTTCCGGCATTCTTCACCCTGACAAGACATGTATGATCGGCAACGGGACTGTACTCGACCCGGGTGTTTTGATCGACGAAATCACAAGCCTGAAAGACCGAGGGATCTCTGTTGAGCCGGGAAGGCTTATGATCAGCGAGACGGCTCATGTCATTATGCCGTATCACAAATGGATCGACCACGGAAGAGAACGTCTCCTTTCAGGGGACGCAAAGATAGGAACAACGGGGAGAGGTATCGGGCCGTGTTATGAGGACAAGATTGTGCGCAAGGGGATTCGGATAATTGATCTGATCGATCCGGAAAGTTTTGCGGAAAAACTATCCGCTGTCATAGATGAAAAGAACTTCTATCTGTCAGAATATCTGAAGTCAGACGAGGTTCTCGACAGCAAGTCAATCAGGGAAGAGTATCTCGGATATGGCGAAAAGTTACGGCCCTATGTGACCAATGTCTCGGTTGCCATACGAGAAGGAATCAGGAAAAAGAAGAAGCTTCTTTTTGAAGGGGCGCAGGGCACACATCTCGATATCGATCATGGCACCTATCCGTATGTGACCTCTTCGAATACCACTGCCGGAAACGCGTGCAGCGGGGCAGGGATCGGTCCAACTCAGCTTGACCGGACACTCGGCATAGTAAAGGCCTACACAACAAGGGTCGGGGCAGGACCGTTTTGCACCGAACTCCTTGACGCCACCGGGGACCGGATTCAGGAAAAGGGGGCCGAATTCGGCGCAACCACAGGGAGACGCCGTCGCTGCGGTTGGCTTGATACGGTCGTAGTGCGCAATTCAGTCCGTATTAACAGCCTGACCGGACTGGCTGTAACAAAGCTCGATGTGCTGGGGGGACTGAAGCAGATCAGAGTCTGTACAGGATACCGTTACAAGAACGATCTTATTACAGAATTTCCAAACAGTCTGAGGGTGCTGAAAGAATGTGATCCGGTCTATGAAGAAATGCCGGGATGGCAGGAAGATATCACGGGAGCAAGGGAATTTGATGAGCTTCCTGAAAACACGAAAGACTACTTGAAAAAGATAGAAGATCTGACAGAGACCCCTATTCAGATTATTTCGGTGGGGCCGGATCGCAAGGAAACGATACTGTTGGAAGATCCTTTTGCGCCAGAAACCGATTGACAATCAGCAACGGGTGGCATAAAAGATATTTTCAAATCTGACCTTGCCCAAGGTAAAGACATTAGCGGGATGTGGCGCAGTCTGGTAGCGCGTACGGTTCGGGACCGTAAGGTCGGAGGTTCAAATCCTCTCATCCCGACCAGTTTCCAAGGGCGGTGGAAATAAATAATGCCCCAATATTGCGCCGGATTTTGGTTCAGATTCAAGGCGCATCAAGGGGCGCATATCGAGATATGCAACTCTTGATGCAACGCAGAAGCCGGATCAAAAGACAAGTGAGATGGGATATTATTTATTTCCACGGCCCCAAGGCCGTCTGTCAGAATTGAGCGCTGCAGGCAGCAAGCAGCCTGTATGTCCGGTCCACTATCTCGGCTAATTCATCGCCTGTTATGCAGAGTGGAAGAAGCAGATAGATGACGCTGCCGAGGGGACGAAGCAGGAGCCCTTCATTCAGCCCCATCTTGTATATTCTGAGTCCTATTCTCTCCTCAAACTTAAACGATTCCTTGGTGCGTCTGTTCTTTACGAGTTCAAACGCTGCAACCATCCCTATCTTTCTTACATCTCCCACAATTGCAATATCCCTGATTTTTTCAATTGCCTCGTGAAAGACCGGTATTGTTTCTGACGTTTTTTTCAGAGTCTTTTCTTTTTCGAACAGTTCCAGAGAGGCCACGCCGGCGGCCGTGCTCAACGGGTTGGCTGTGTAGGTGTGTCCGTGATAAAAGGTCTTATTTTCAACATAGTCTGTATAAAAGGCATCATAGACCTTTTCGGTTGTCAGTGTGGCGGCAAGCGGAAGGGTCCCGTTGGTTATCCCTTTTGAAAGACACATGAAATCCGGTTCCACGCCTGCATGTTCTACCGCAAACATCCTGCCGGTTCTGCCGAAACCGGTCGCCACCTCGTCCGCGATGAGGTGAATATTGTATTTTGCGGCAAGCCCTGCAACCCTTTTCAGGTAGTCAACAGGATATATGATAAATCCACCTGCTCCCTGCATCAGGGGTTCAAGGATGATGCCGGAGATATTTTCACTATCCTTCTTTAGAAGATCTTCGAGTGGGTCGGCGCATTCTATGGAGCAGCTTTCCCGCTTTTTGCCGAAAGGGCACCTGTAACAGTATGGCGAGGGTATCTTGAACGCAGGAAAACAAAGCGAAGCGAATGTTTCCTGGAACGCTGAGACACTTCCAACACTCATTGCTCCTATGGTATCTCCATGATACCCGTTTTCAATTCCGATGAATTTTTCCTTGTTCGGGAAGCCGCTGTTTTTCCAGAATTGAAAGGACATCTTCAGGGCCACCTCACAGGAGGTCGAACCGTTGTCTGAATAAAAGACCCTGGTAAGGTTCCCGGGAGAACAGCGGACAAGCTGTTCTCCAAGCAATACGGCGTTCTTGTGAGTAAATCCGGCAAAAAGGACATGATCAAGATCTTTAAGCTGTTTTTTTATCGCGGACACGACATGGGGGTGATTGTGTCCGTGCACGTTGCACCACCAGGAAGAGATCGTATCATAGTAGACTTTCCCGTCGTAATCATAAAGGCGACACCCTTTGGCCTTCCTGATCAGGATGGGATTATCCTTTTCATAGTCTTTCATCTGTGTATAGGGATGCCACAGATATTTTCTGTCTTTTTGCAACAGCTCTTCGGAATTCATTCTGCTGACCCCCATCTGTTGAACTTATAAATAGTCCGTAGCCGTTCACGGCTTGAAAGTTGAAATTGGAAAGTAGAAATTTGGGGAGATGAAACGAGTTTGCGAGTTGACAGTACAAAAGCATGAAGCCCAAATTCTAATTTCAACGTTCCGTGTATCATAGCAATTTTTTTTCGAAAACTCAATATGCAAATCCCTGCACAAAAAAGGAAATCCTGTTCACCTCAAGCGCTATCTTGCTGCCCATTTGTCTCTGTTTCTATTTTCCGTCAAGCATACTTCGAAAGGCCGCACATTGCGGTTTCAGGCAAGAGACCAGAGCCCCGGCCCAACCGATCTCCCTGTGAGGACAGGAAATATGCAAACAGAGAAAAAGCCTTGCGGAGATGACTGTGGTACGCATCTTGCCTTACAGACTGCATAAAACGCCCGTATACATCCTTTTTTCTCATGAACTACAACAACTCTTTTAAGAACTGACATGATTACTTATGCCAACAATGAGCTGTGCGTCGCAAAACGCTCCCGTCTTGATCGCCGGATAAAAGAGATGCCGATCTTCAGCAAGGATCGGCTGAGCGGAAGGCGTGAGTCAGCCAGAAGGAAAGAAGACAGACAAAGGTTCTATCAGATTGATAGATATGACTGCCGCATACTTGCGCCAATCGTGGTAATTGTTGCGTTCAGCCTGTTGGATGCCATACTTACACTCTATCTTATTGGCCGCGGAGCTGTAGAACTGAACCCGATAATGGCGTACTTCCTTGATCACGGGCCACTTGCATTTATCTGGGCCAAGCACTTGCTCACGTGCACATCTCTCGTTATCCTCCTTGTTCATAAGAATGCCTTTTTATGCAAGACCAGATTTCGCGCAGAGATCCTCTTTCGTTTTTTCCCGGTTCCTTTTGTCCTGGTCGTATGCTGGCAAATCTACTTGATTTCAGTGATGAACCTGCACAGCCTGTAAGGGTTTTCCGTTCTCCGTATGGTTCGGGCCGCCTGATTCATTCCACTCCGATGTTTCCAGTCCTTGTTTTTCCAGCGAGTTGTCCCACACAGGAGAGTTTTCCCATGCGACTCAACCCCGGCACATGTGGCGAAGTGCCTGAAGTTCATGGAAGGCGCTTTGCCTGTTTCGGGTTTGGTGCAATTGGGTTTTGTGAAAGCAAAAACCGTGTCTTGAAAAACCAGGATCGGAGCACTCTCAAAACGTGCAAGAAATCGCGAGAAGGGCCATCACTCGATATTTGGGCTCATCGTGGATTAGTGTGGAAATGTTCGGCCTTGATTATGCTTTCGCTTGTTTCAAACAGATTAGATAGTTTTCACACTAATCTGCGATGACCCACAAATAATTCCCGTTTTTACTTGTCTTTTGCTTCGTCTTCTGCGTTACATCAGTTACATATAGCGATATGCGCCTCTTGATGCACCTTGAATGCGAACCAAAATCCTGCGCAATCTCTGGGAATTATTTGTTTCCAAATTTATGATTCAAGCAACTGTTGGTTTTGTGTTGCGAACGGAAGATCTGTTATGGTAAGTTGTAGTGAAGGAGTGATGACCATGATTCTATTACGCATATTTTGTTTTTCCGCAACGCTTGTCCTGGGTTCGTGCATTTTTCTATCGCCGCTGTCATACGCTGCAGAAGACAGTCCCAATGAAGGAATGACAGAGAATGTCGTACTTACACCCGCAGATCAGTTGATCCTTGATCGCATTGATAACCTTGGCAAGGAACTGAATGGCCGAATTGACACCCTGTGGATCACAATGCTGGGGGGATTTATGGGAGTGATGGCTTTTATTGGAGCCATCGTATTTTGGGACCGCAGTACCTTTATGAAACGTGCTCGTAAGGAATGTCAACAAGAGGTGTCGGGCGACAGAAAGACTCTGGAAAGCATGCTCGCAGCTATGAGAAAGCTGTCGGAAAAACTCCCCGAATTGCGCGAGGCGCTCAAGAGCTTTGGCTTGTTGTGAGACAAGGAATGGGGCAAATTTATCGAATTTGTGTATCCTCCTCTTTAACCCACATTTCGCTTGTTTTCCTGTAAC